>NZ_CP141266.1:327500-627500 GCF_030540775.2 Flavivirga abyssicola
AGAGATACTAATCGGTTCATAATTTCAGAGGATGGTTTTATGGGCTTTAAAATTGGAGGTGAAATCGATTCAAAATCTAAATACTTGAAAAAAAGTGTTCAGAAAAATGGAGAAGGTTCTTTCAATGGCTATATATTATTGAATGATAATGGAGATGAAATAGGGTTTATATTTCCTAAATATGATAATAAAAAAATTATAAATATGATTGAGATAAGTTCTTCAAAATATAAAACAAAAGAAGGAATTAGCATTGGCTCAACCTATCAAGACTTAAAGAATCATTATCCTAATATAGAAACCCACGGTAGTGAAATTGAGAGTCGGACAACTAGTAAAACAGGAAATTTGTCATTTCTTTTGGATATTGCTTTTAATACGTATGAAATTGATGAATCAAAAATCAAACCATTAACTAAGATAAAAAAAATAACTATTAGCAACTAAAACTCCGCTAGTATTAGTATTTACTAGTGTCACATCACAAGCCCACTTACGAAAACCTCTCGGATTTTCTATTCGGTTTGTGTTTCCCAGATTAGATGCTTAAAACACCCAACAAACCATATACAAACGTTGTGTGTAATATAGACCTTGCAAAAGAAAGATTTAAATTTTCTCTAATAAAACCATACTGAATTCTGAATTAACAATTACTTTTCCGTTTTTAACCTCTATGCTCTGGTTAGAATAGGCATCATGAAGGATCTCACCATTTTCAAATATTTTTGATACATCGAGTACTTTCTTTCCTTTTGGCAAATCCAGACCTACAATAACAAGGTCTTTGTAATTATCTTTTGAAAAACTTCTATAAAACAAGTAAGGGTCTTTGGTAATCATTTGATGTATACCAGTTCCTATTGCCGGGTGATTTGCTCTAAACTGTCCTAGTTTTTGCCAATGTGATATTATGTCTTTAGTTTTTGTATCATTTTGTATCGCATTCCAATTCATAAAAGAGCGCAAGGTAGCATCACCTTTTGTTCCTTCAATAATTAAAGAACGTGCAGACTCGTCTCCATAATAAACTTGTGAAGTACCTGGCGATAACAACAATTTTGTTGCTGCGTTAAAAGGGTTTTCACGAGAGGCATCATAAGGGTCTCCATCATCATGTGATGATACATAGTTAAGGGTTCCAAAATGTTTTAAATCTGTAGTTAAATAGCTTGAATAACTACTAAACAAGCTTTCATAATCTTGTTGAGCCGCATGCCATTTAAATTGAAAATTGATTAGGCTTTGAAATGCTTTATCAAAATAATTAACTTTTTTATCTCCAAAATCGTAGTATTGCCCTGTGCTAATTCCATAATTATAAACCTCTCCTACTAAATAAAAAGCATTATGGTCTAATACTTTATCTGGATTGCTTTTTTTCCATTCTGCAAAGGCATAATCACATTCGGTTTTAAATTCTTGCCATACATATGCTTCTGTGTGTTTTACGGTATCACAGCGGTATCCATCAATTCCAAACTCGGCAACATAATCGGTTAACCACTTTATAATGTAGAATCTGGGCGCTCTGGGATACCCTGTTCTATTGAAAAATTCATCTAATTCAGCAACCTCTTTTTCATAACGTCCTTCTTTTTTCCATTTCGTTACGAGTTGGGCTGGCAAACTAACGGGTTCATTACTTTCCGTTTTTATGTCTGGAAGATTATCAACTAGTGTACACGTAATGGTTGAATTGTATGTTCTATGATTACATGTAGGTTCTGTTCTAACCCAATCATCAGGCCACACAGCGTCTTTTTCCGTAACAGGTCCTGTGTGGTTTATAACCGCATCTAAAACAATTCTAATCCCTTTTTTATGTGCTGTATCGACCAATTCATGTAAATCATCCTTGGTTCCAAAATTTGGATCTATTGCTGTCCAATCTTTAGCCCAATACCCATGAAAACCGTAGCTAAGTCCTGTACCTTCATCTGTTCCGCCATGAATTTGTTCAACAATAGGTGTCAACCAAATAGCATTGATTCCCAAATCGGTAAAATATCCTGCCTTTATTTTTTGAGTGATTCCTTTTATATCACCTCCCATAAAACCACGAAGCTTCCCTGCTTTCTCTGTTCTATCAAAATTAACATCATTGGAAGGATCTCCATTATTAAAGCGATCGGTTAGCAAAAAGTAAAGATTTGCAGCCTCCCATACAAATGGGATCTCTTTGTTTGCTACAGACGTTTTATTGTTGTGGATTTTGCACGAATTAAGAAAAATAAAACAGCATAATGTTATTATAAAATACTTCATTTATAGATCAGTTAAAATCTTATAAGCCCAAGGAGCAAGCGTTACATCTTCATTATTAAAAAGTATTTCTTTATTAGCCATATAATCTAAAAATGTGCCTGTATTGGTCATTTTAAACGTTTGCGGCTTACTGGAGAAATTAGCTATGAAGGTTATTTTTTTACCGTTTTTACTTCTAATATATTTTAAAACATTTTTATTGTTCGTTTCAAAAACAAGATAGGTAGCACTTTGCTTCCCTCCATTTAAAGCCTCATTTGTGTTTTTAAGTGCTCCCAATTTTTTTAAAACATCCCACATGTTGCCTTTGGTTTTGGGAATAGAATCTTTTTCGAAAAATTTCAGGCGATGATTTAAATTATATTCTTGTCCTGAGTAAATTAATGGCATTCCCGGAATCATATAACTAAATACCGTCATAAGCTCTGAAGCATCCCCCATACGCTCTTGTATAGTACCGTTCCACGAGTTTTCATCGTGATTGGTAACAAAATTCATAAGGATATCGTCTTTTTCATAATCTGATACAACTTTTGTGGCGTATTTATCCCAATCTACCAAAGACTTTTCTTCTTTAGCCATATCATTTAATAGATGATGTCCATCCCAACCATAAGCCATATCAAACAATTCCCCTTTTAAAAGTTCTGGTTCCCAAGCTTCTGCTAACATAAAAATAGCTTTTTTTGAACGTAACTGAGGAATGGCTTCTTTCCAAAAATCTGTTGGTACAGAGCCTGCAACGTCACATCTAAATCCGTCAATTCCCTCTTCTGTAATCCAATAACTCATATCGGTTACCATAGCCTTACGCATCTCTTTATTATCATAATTTAAATCGGCAACATCTGTCCAATCGGTTCCCTCTGGATGTATAATATCTCCTTTTTCGTTTTGTGTATAATAATCTGGATGCTTTTTTAACCACTCATGGTCCCACCCTGTATGGTTTGGCACCCAGTCTAAAATCACATAAATACCATTTTTATGTGCTTCGTTAACCAGAGCCCTAAAGTCTTTAATAGTACCAAATTCCGGATTTATTTTTGTAAAATCCGTAACGGCATAATAACTCCCCAGCATTTTATTTCGTTCTTCCTCATCTTCAATTAAACTGGCAAATTCACCACCTGTAGCTTTGCGCTTGGTTTCAGATATTGGAAATACAGGCATAAGCCAAATAATTTTCACTCCTAATTTTTTTAGTTCAGGAATATCTTTAGTAAACGCATTAAAAGTTCCTTCTGGTGAATATTGACGAATATTTGCTTCATAAATAATACCTGTTTCTAAAACATTGTTACTAATTGGTTTTATTTCGACTAAAACCTCTTCTTCCAGCGCTTCCTTAATGGGCTCTATTTTAGAATCTTCTACTTTAGATTTAGGCTCTGATGTTTTTTCATTTTTACAAGAAAAAACAGTAAAAAGAACTATTAAAAGTATGGCTAATTTCTTCATTATATTATTGTTTTAATTTAATCTTTATGTCTTTTTTTTCTGAAGTATTCCAAACGATGGGAATGCTTACTCTATTATTTTCTGAGTCCCACTGAATATTGACTCTTTTATTACCAGCTTTTACTCGCTTAGGTCGATTTTCTATGTTGTGAATTATTAACTTGATCTGTTTTGTTGATGGTTTATAATGTTTCCCTATTTCGGCTTCAAACCTTATTTCTAAACATGATTTTTTTTGATTAGATTCAAATTTTAATAATTCATATAATCCTTTTTCTATAGCCTCTGCGGTTGCTCCATCATCATTATATATTTTTCGAGTACTTTCCTTTATTGTGGCATCATAATAATAATGAATTTCTAAAGCATTAGCACTATAATCTTCTGTAGAGTTCATAGCTTCTGCAACTGGAATAAATGCCCCTGCTCTTACAAACGTTGGTATTGAGTTTTCTTTAGTTTTAATACTTTTTGTTTGCCCTCCTTTTATTTTTTCATCTGTATAAAAATCGAACCAATTAGACATTTTAGGAAAATAAATTAATTGTTCTTTTTTACCTGCCTCAAGTATTGGGGACACTAAAAAATCATACCCCCATAAATAGGTTTTAGAATAATCCTGAAGTAATTGATTACTGCTTTCTTCAAAAAATAAAGGGCGCATTAAGGGAGTGCCTTCTTGATTATTTTGATATACTAAATTGTAATTATATGGTAATAATTTATAACGTAATTCAATAGATTGTTTTGCTAACTCTCTAGCTTTATCGCTTCTAAAAACAGGTTCACTGGGTATTTCCTCTTGGGCATGTGGTCTATATATAGGCTGGAAAACACCGTATTGCAACCAACGTATATACAGTTCATCATCAAGATTAGCGCCTGCAAAACCTCCAAGATCGCTATGCATGTATCCCAAGCCTTGCATACCCATTTGCAATGCTATTTCTGGCTGGCTTTGCAGTCCACCCCATGTTCTGTTAACATCTCCCGACCATGGAATAAGCCCATAACGCTGCGAACCAGAATAACCAGCACGCATTAAAATAAATGGCCGCTTATTTGGAAAATCTCGTTTGTAACCTTCGTGAATTAATCGTGCCCAATCGTGTCCGTAGATATTATGAACCTCATCAGCAGTTCCTGTTTCATGAATTAATGCTGTAGGGTGTACTTCCGGTTCTCCTAAATCTCCCCAAATACCAGCAACTCCCTTGTTTGCTAAACCTTTATAAATATTCCAAAACCACGCCTCCGCTTTTGGCTTATAAATATCAATTAAACCTGTGTTCCCAAAATAAAAATCGTATGTGTATGGGTGTCCTAGTGAATCTTTAGCTAAAACATCTTCTTTTACAGCTTCATTCCAACGTTTTGATGTCGTTAAAATAAATGGTTCTGTAATCATAATGGTCTTTACCCCTTTATCTTTTAAACGGGATACCATACCTTCAAAATCTGGAAATGAATCTCGAAATACTTCAAGATTTCCCATAGTGCCCTGTACCTCTTTTCCAAACCAATATAAATCTAAGATAATGGCATCAACTGGAATTTTATAGTTTTTAAACTTAGAAATAGTGGCTTCGGTTTCTTCTTGCGAATGGTATCCAAATCTACTAGAAAAATTACCGAGTGCCCAACGAGGTGGCATAGGTTGTTTACCTGTTAATTTCGTATAATTATTTGTGAGATCATACCAGGTATCTCCTACTATAACCTGATAAGTTTTTCGACCAGAAATCGTTTCGTAAGTTAATGTGTTATCCTTTTTACTATCTAAGTCTAAAAATCCAATGGGTGCATTATCAAAATGAACCATGTATTTTTTTGAAGACATTACAATCGGTAAAGTAAAGTTCATTAACTCGCTATGCGTTTCGTAACCATAATGGGCTTTATTATAAAGCTGCAGATGGTTACCTCTACGATTCATGCCTAAAGCTCTTGCGCCTCCCCCATATAAAACCTCATCTTTTGTGAGGTTAAATTGTATGGTTTCTAAACTATCATTTTTAACATAACCTGCTTTTTCTGAAATTACGGAATTACCTTTGTATGAATAGGATATCTGAAAGGGTTGTTCTTGTATTTTAATTGCAATGCCTTTTGTAAAAAAAACACTTTCATCATTAGTAATTATAGGAATTATTTCAACTTTTCGAGGCTTTAGTACAATGGCATGTGATGCTTGTTTAACGGTCTCCCCTTTTGGAATAAAAGTAGTTTCTACAATGTGATCTGTATAGAATTGAATATCGTATTTCCCATCACTTACAAAAATCTCTAAACCTTGATCTGTTTGATTGATATGTTCAAATTTCCGATCTTCATTTTGTGCAGATGATATCTTAATTAAGACTAAAAATAGTATGAACAAGTTAGTATATTTCATTTATAATTTAGTAGTTAAAATAATACTTCCTTTAGTGTTTAGTTTAAGCATATCGTTCCATATGATTGTTTCGCCTGTAACAACATTATTCATAGGCTTTCCTGTTAATCCGATTTCTTCAAACCTTGTTAAATCCAATTCAATCGGGTCGCTATTCTTATTCATTATATGAACCACTATGTCATCTTCCAAAATTCTGAATAGTACATAAATACCATGTTCTGGTGCAAAGTGGATTGTTTTCCCTTTATGAATAGCTTTACTGGACTTTCTAAAATTTAAAAGTGTTTTTAGGTATAACTGCGTCTCCTTTTGCTCTTCTGTTAATCCCTTACCGGTAAATGCATTCATTGCATCTCCTTCCCATCCGCCAGGAAAATCTGTTCGTATTAAACCATGATCTCCGGGTTTTTCGAAATCGTTCATCAGAATCTCAGTACCGTAATATAATTGTGGAATTCTGGGCAATACAAGCAGGTAGCTTAAAGCCATTTTTGTATTGATAATATCGCCTTTAAGCTGCGTAAAAACACGGCTCATATCATGGTTATCCGGAAAAATCATAAGATCTTTTGGTGTTGCGTAATGAAAATCGTTAGCTAATCCTTCATATATTTTTACCAGGCCTTTATCCCAGGATTCCGTTTTATTCAAAGCTTCTATAATTAAGCGTTGCATAGCAAAATCCATTGGTGATTTTAAATTGGAATCGTAACCATCTTTATTATTAGCGCCATCTTGCCAATACCCGATAAGCAACGGGTTATAACTCCACTCTTCGCCTACAATACTAAAATTTGGATATTCATTCATAATCGCCCCAGCCCAATCACTCATAAAACCTTTATCTGGATACGGATAGGTATCTTGTCTTATCCCTCCTAATCCAACAGTTTCAATCCACCAGATACTATTCTGAATAATATATCGAGCCATAAATGGATTACGTTGATTTAAATCTGGCATTCCAGATACAAACCAACCATTTCCCATAGCTTCTTTATCTTTTTTGGATGCATATAAATCCTGATTGGTGGTTCGTTTATGATTAGAACTGATAGTTGTTTTATTTGTCCAGGAGTCCCTATTTGCTTCATAAACTTCTTGGTAATTAACCCAATCTTTAAATGGTAAATCCTTCATCCACCAATGTTCTACACCACAATGGTTTGCTACTTGATCCATGATTAACTTCATACCTTTCTCAGACATTTTAGAAGCTAAGGTTTTATATTCATCTAGGGTTCCAAAACGTGGATCTATTTCATATAAATCGGTAATAGCATAACCATGATACGATGCGCGATGCATGTTATTTGTTAGCAGCGGACATGGCCAAATAGTGGTAAAACCTAAATCGGCAATATAATCTAAATGGTTTATAATACCAGATATATCGCCACCATGCCTAGCATAATCATCCTTTCTATTGATTGTTTTTTCGTTTAAACTTTCAAACATGTCATTTTTTGGGTTTCCATTGGCAAACCGATCGGGAGTAATTAAGTATATCGCATCAGAACTGTCAAAACCTACGTAGTTTTCGGCTAACTTCTCTCTAGGTTTTAACTTATACGTTTGTACCAGATCTTTGGTATTTTCAAACTTAAAAATGATATTAAATTTTCCTGCTTTTGCAGTTTCAGAAATATGTAAATCAATAAACAAATAGTTCGGACTATCTGCTTTATTAATTTTTTTAATAGTAACTCCAGCATAATTAATTTCTGGTGTCGCAGCTGAAATGTTTGGATGCTTAACAAGTAGCTGGACTTCTGAATTTTTAAAACCTACCCACCAATTAGGAGGTTCAACACGCTCTACATCATATGCTTCCTTTATTGGGTCATAGGTTGAGTTAACCGCTTCATTACGGGTGCTTTTTTGTTTACAAGCCACCATCATAAACAAAAGGCTTAGAACTAGTAATTTAACTGAAGTTTTCATTTTCTTTAGCGCTTTAATTTAAACGGTTACCAAGCTATTTGGTTCTATTGTGACCAATTCATCATTAACTAAAATTTGTAATGCTCTGTCTCCTTCAAGTTCAAAATCGGTTTTATCTTGACATACATTTACTTTTATAATGCTATTTCTAAAATTTACTTTAAACGAATAAGCCTCCCATTGCTTAGGTATTTTTGGTATAAACGAAAGCTTATCATCCTTAATACGCATACCTCCAAAACCTTCTACAATGCTCATCCAGGTACCCGCCATAGAAGTGATATGTAAGCCTTCATGTACCTCATGGTTATAATCATCTAAATCCAATCGCGAGGTACGTAAATAAAAGGTGTATGCTTGCTCCATTCTATCTAATTTAGCAGCTTGAATGCTATGCACACATGGCGACAATGAACTTTCATGCACTGTAAATGGTTCGTAAAAATCGAAATGACGCCCTAATTCTTCTTTCGAAAATTCGTCTTCGAAAAAATAGAAACCTTGTAAAACATCGGCTTGCTTTATATACGGAGAACGCAAGATTCTATCCCAAGACCATTTTTGGTTAATAGGTCTTTGTGAGGCCTCTAAATCTGCTACAGTAACCAATTCCTTATCTAAAAACCCATCTTGTTGCAGGTACACCTGATGTGTTTCTGAGTAAGGAAAATACATATTATCTGCAACGGTTTTCCATGCTTGTAATTCGGTTTCAAGCAGTTTAACCTTGTCCATAATTCGTTTGGCATCTTCAGGGAACTCAGCTGCTATTTTATTAATATTCTCCATGGCGTAATTAATACACCATTGTGCCAAATAGTTAGTATACCAATTATTATTAACATTATTTTCATATTCATTGGGTCCGGTAACCCCAAGAATAACATACTTATTTTTATCTTTTGAAAACGCTGCACGTTGCTGCCAAAAACGTGCTATTCCAATTAAAACTTCTAAGCCTTTTTCCTTTATATAGCTATAGTCTCCTGTGTAACGATAGTAATTGTAAATAGCAAATGAGATCGCGCCATTACGATGAATTTCTTCAAATGTAATTTCCCACTCGTTATGGCATTCTTCACCATTCATAGTTACCATAGGAAACAGTGCCGCACCGTTATTAAAGCCTAATTTCTCAGCATTTTCAATCGCTTTTTCTAAATGGTTATATCTGTATTCTAAAAGGCTTCTAGCTACTTTTTCATCTTTTGTAGCCATATAGAAAGGAATACAATAGGCTTCTGTATCCCAGTAAGTACTGCCTCCATATTTTTCACCTGTAAAGCCTTTAGGTCCAATATTTAATCTGGAGTCTTTACCTAAATAGGTCTGATTTAATTGAAAAATATTGAAACGAATACCCTGTTGTGCTTTAACATCGCCTTGTATGGTAATATCTGCACGCTCCCAAATCGCTAACCAAGCTTCTTTTTGTTTTTTTAACAGCCTTTCATATCCAACTTTTACAGCTTCTTTTAGTACTTTTTTTGCTATGGATACCAATTGTGATTTATCATAATCTCTATCTACAATATAACCGCCATATTTGTGTATTGTATAGGTTTCTCCTTGTTTTACTTCATGTTGGTAGCTAAAGGAAGCATAGTTGGCATCTGCTTTTATATTAGGTTCTATTAAAACAGATTTATCATTTATAAAGACATTAGACTCCATAAACGTACAGGTATAAAAATCTGTTTTCATGGTTTTTGCCTGAATAAATGCTTGATGATTTTCGTGACTAACTTTTATAGTATCCCAAAACTTATCATCCCAATTGGTATCCTTATTGGCTATTCCACTATCTAAATACGGTTGAAAAATAATTTCGGCATCACTATTTATGGGGGTAATGTTATATTCTATAGCTCCTAATTCATCAGCATCTAAACTTAAAAAACGTTTTGTTTCAACTTTAATAACGATATTATTTTTTAATGTCGCCGTAAAGTTTCTAGACAACCATCCTTCTTGCATATTGAGTTCTCTTCTAAAATCGGTCACTTTTTTGCAAGTAAACAAATCGAGTTGTTCTCCATTTACAGACACATGGATTCCTATCCAGTTTGGAGCATTTAAAACTTTAGCAAAATATTCCGGATAACCATTTTTCCACCAGCCAACTCTTGTCTTATCAGGATAATAAACACCTGCAATATAACTCCCCTGAAATGTAGGTCCAGAATAATGCTCTTCAAAATTAGCACGCTGTCCCATAGCGCCGTTTCCAATACTAAATAAACTTTCTGAAGATTCCACACGGTTAGCATCAAAGTCTTCTTCTATGATTGACCAGTTATCTGGTTTTATATAATCTTGATTCATTTTTTATTAAGATAAAAGAGAATAGATATATAGACCGCTTTGCTGTTAGACTTAACCATCTATTAATTTCTATTTCTTATTTATTAATTTACTTTTTAAGAGAATACATGACGACCTCTTTTCTAAAGGGTTACTTTCTTTCGAAATCTGTTTTCTCTTTTCTGTTTTATTAATTTTTTTCTGAAATAACCTTAGAGAAAAAATCTTGTGGTATCTCAGTTAAATTGTTAAAATTGAAATCGGCTTCACTGAGCGTATCTTCATCTCCTACTCCCACCGATATCATGTTTGCTTTATTAGCCGCTTCAATACCCGCTATAGCATCTTCAAAAACAATACAGTTTTCGGGTTTTAGATTAAGCTTTTTGGCGCCAATTAAAAACACTTCAGGATCTGGCTTCGCTTTCGAAACACTATTACCATCTACGATACCTTCAAACCTTTCTAATAAGCCCACCTGTTTTAAAATAAGTGGTGCATTTTTACTGGCAGACCCCAATACATATTTAATACCTTTGCTATCTAGTTTATCAAGTAAATCGTTAACACCTGGAAGAATTTCTTCTTCATTCATTTTTCTAATATATCCCAGATAGTCTTCATTTTTACTTATTAAAACAGCTTGTTTTTTTTCTTCTGATAATTCTACATGACCTATGTTTAAAAGTATTTCTAATGAACGTACACGACTAACCCCTTTAAGCAATTCGTTATGCGTTTCTGTGAATTCAATATGTAAATCATCTGCAAGGTTTTTCCAAGCCAGAAAATGATATTTTGCAGTATCAACTATAACCCCGTCAAGGTCGAATATAACTCCTATATTATTCATTAAATTATGATTGTATTACGTCATCAACATCTTTCACTTTGAAAACTAATGCTGCTGCTATTAAAAAACTTACGCCACTCATCAAAAGAGCGAAAATGGCATGATTGTTATAGGCATACTTAACTAATGGCCCGCCTATTAAAGCGTTGATTATTTGTGGGATTACGATGAAAAAATTAAAAATCCCCATGTATACTCCCATCTTTTTTGGAGAAATAGAACCTGCTAATATCGCATATGGCATTGCCAATATACTAGCCCAGGCTATTCCAACACCTATCATTGAAATGATGAGCCAATTTTCATCTGGCATGATATACATTGAAAGTAACCCTAAGCCCCCAACAACAAGCGATGCTGCGTGTGTTTTCTTTCTACCTATTTTCTTTGCTATGTATGGTAAAGTAAATGCGTATAATGCAGAAACTAAGTTGTAAACTCCAAACAATATGCCTACCCAATCTCCGGCATTCTGGTATGCGGGGCTACTACTATCTGTATGTAACAATCCATATGTATGTTGTGCTATAGCTGGTGTAGCAAACACCCACAGCCCAAATAACCCAAACCATGAAAAGAATTGTACCCAACTTAGCTGACGCATGGTTGTTGGCATTTTTTTGAAGTCTTTAAAAATATCCAATAAACTGGATTTATCTTCTTCATTGTCTTTTACTATGGTTTCAGAATGTGTTTTTTTATCTTCAAAACTCGCTAATTCTTCTGGAGAGTATTCTTTTGTTGTTGTTACCGTTACTAAAATTGAACCTATTAAAATAATAGCTCCAATAATAAATGATAAAATTAAATTTAAAGGTATTGTACCTCCAGCAGTTTCATTAGACACACTAAACCAATTGGTTAAAGCATAAGGCAACCAGGAACCAATTACGGCTCCAAAACCTATAAGTGCCGTTTGTACACTAAAACCTAAAGTACGTTGGTCTGTTCTAAGATTATCACCAACCAATGCTCGAAATGGCTCCATAGCCACATTAAAAGATGCATCCATAATCATGAGCATACCTGCCCCGACCCATAGTGCTGGTAAAAAAGCAATAAAGATATCTGCTTGTGGCATGAGAACTAAACCGATAGAAGCAAGAATGGCACCAACTAGAAAATAAGGTTTACGTCTACCAAATCTCCCCCATGTTTTATCGCTATAATGTCCAATTATTGGTTGTACAATTAGCCCCATTAAAGGCGCAATTATCCAAAACCAAGATAGTTGGTGGACATCGGCTCCGAAAATTTGAAGTATTCTACTTGCGTTAGCATTTTGAAGGGCAAAACCCATTTGAATTCCCATAAATCCGAAACTCATATTCCAGATTTGCCAGAAATTTAATCTACGCTTTTCCATTAAATAGTATGTTTAAATTAATACTATTTGATAAGCGATTTATACCAATTTAACTATAAAATAACGCTTTTAAACTCATTCATTTTTAGTTCTATTTCTTATTCATGATTTTCGTAGCTAAAGCTCTATAAATCAATCACTAAGTCATATAACTAAAATGCAACTTTGCTTTCTGTTCGCCAATTGATAATTACGTTGGTATGCTTACCAAAACTTATTATGAGAAGTGAAAATATAAGTTTTGATTTCGCAACAAAGATATGAAAGATTTTATTTTTTCCTAATAAAAAAAATTATTTAGTGGATTCTCTTTCAATAATTTCAGTCTCGATAACCATTTTTATAAAATCGGGTTTTCTCTCTTCATTCGTGAAATACTGGTCACTTTCGGCATCTGCAGCTTCCAATCTATCTATCAATAAATTCGCTGCTTGTTCTCCTATTTTTTGACCATGTTGACTCACTGTTGTAAGGCTAGGAGTAGCGTGTTTTGATAGTACTCCATCTGTAAAACCAATAACTTGTATATCATCAGGAATACTTAATCCTAACTTTCTAGCAACTTTCATAGCTGTGACCGCATACAATTCATTTACTGCAAATACACCATCTATAGTCTCATTTATTTTAAAAAACTGAGCAATTTCATTTTCTAAAACCTCCAGATGATTTTCCACATCTAAACTATCATCAATCTTTAATATCATATTAGAGTTAGCAATCATGCCTTTATTTTGCAAGGCTTCCAAGTACCCTTGAGTTCTTAATCTTCCAACACTTACGTAATCCATTGTAGTGATAAGCGCTATATTCTTACAACCATTATCAACCAGTTTTGTTACAGCTTTAACGGCGCCATTAAAATCATCAACAATCACCTTATCGCAATCCACTTCGTTCACAACCCTGTCAAACATAACAATAGGCATTCCCTGGTTTATAGTTGCATTGAAGTGATGGTAGTCTTGTTTTAATAATGTCTCTTTAGAAATAGAAAGAATAAACCCGTCAATACTACCATTGGCAAGCATTTCCATGTTTATAATTTCTTTAGTGAAAGATTCATTTGACAATCCAACAATAACATTATACCCCCTCCTATTTGCTATTAACTCAATGCCTCGAATCACTGTTGAAAAAAAGTGATGAACAATTTCCGGAATTAAAATACCTATGGTTTTTGTTTTTCTGTTCTTTAAACTAAGGGCAATATTATTAGGTTTGTAATTATATAGTTTAGCAAATGCCTGAATTTTTTGAGTGGTGTCTTCACTAATTTCTTTGCTGTTACTGAGTGCTTTAGATACAGTAGAGATAGAGACGTCTAATTCTCTTGCAATTTGTTTTAAAGTTATTTTCTTTTTCATGATATATTTACAAAAACACTATAATGTTTTCAGTGCCTAAATTATGAATTTTTACACCTAAAAGCAATAAATACTGAAAAGTTGTTAACACGAAAACGTTTTCGTTGCGAATTTCGTAATTCATAATTATTTCTTTACAATTTCTTTACATAGCTTTGATGTGAGGAGTGAAAATATAAACTAAACAAACTAACACATTAATTCAACAAAATTGTATGAAATCATTCACTAAACAATTACTGTTTTTCATGCTCGTTTTACCAGTATACATATTTGGTCAAAACACGCTAAAAGGAACAGTAACAGAACTCCCTAATTCTATCCCATTGCCTGGGGTTAATGTCGTCATAAAAGGGACAACAACTGGGACTACTACAGATTTTGATGGAAACTATCAAATTCAAGTTAATAATGGAGATATTATTATGTTCTCTTATATTGGCTATCAATCGCAAGAAATACAATATACAGGGCAAGCCTCTCTAAACATCCAATTAGCAGAAGATACGGCACAACTTGAAGAAATAGTAATTATTGGATATGGTAGCGTAAAAAAAGAAGATCTTACAGGTTCTGTAGATGTTGTTTCTTCTAAAGACTTTAATAAAGGTACCGTAGTGTCTGCTGATCAATTACTAAATGGTAAGGCTCCGGGCGTTAGAATAACGAGTGCAGGCGGACAACCAGATGCCAAGCCAAATATCAGAATTAGAGGAGGTGCTTCATTAAGTGCCAATAGCAACCCGCTTATTGTTATTGATGGTATAGCTGTCGATAACTCCAACCCTGCCGGGGTAAACAACCCTTTAACACTCGTAAATCCTAATGATATTGAAAGTTTCAGTATTTTAAAGGATGCTTCTGCAACAGCTATTTATGGGTCAAGAGCATCAAATGGTGTCATAATTATTACCACCAAAAAAGGAACCTCTGGAGAGGTTAAATTTAGTTTCTCTTCAAATATCTCTACTAGTAAGGTAAGTGATAAAATTGATTTATTCGATGGCAATCAATTTGTAGATTTTATCACAACTACATATCCTGGAGAGGTAGATTTATTAGGAGTTCCTGCTGGCTCTGTAAGTACAAACGAAGCCGTTTCTCAAACCATTAATGGGAGAGAAATTTATAATACAGATTGGCAAGATGCTATTTTTAGAACGAGTATGTCTTCAGACTATAATTTTAGTGCAAGGGCTAATCTATTTGAAAAAATCCCATTCAGAGCTTCTATTGGTTATAACAGTACGGAAGGTATTGTAAAAACAAATGACTACGAAAGAATAACCGCTTCATTAAAATTTACGCCTAAATTTTTTGAAGATCATTTAAAGGTAGATATTAATGCTAAATCCATTTTTGTAGATAAAAATAATATAGACAATGATGGTGCTTTAGGTAGTGCTGTTTCTTTCGATCCAACAAAACCGGTATTCGATAACAATTCCCCTTTTGGTGGTTTTTATACCAATTTAAGCAGTCAATCAAATATTGACGGCGCTAGTAATCCATTAGCTTTATTGTTACAACGTAGCAGGCCTGAGAAAGTAAGTAAAATTTTAGGTAATATAGAATTCGACTATAAAATGCATTTTCTTCCAGAATTAAGAGCTGTTTTAAATTTAGGTATTGAAGCTTCAAAAGCCGAAATTGAAGAAAGCTACACAGATAATGCACTTGCAACATATCGATTTGACAATACAACTTCAGATCCAGACAATAATATATTTAATTATGTTTTCAATCCTGGTGTAAACTATAGAGAAAATCAAGACATTACAAATACAACACTGGAATCTTATTTAGTATATAGAAAAGAGTTCGATAATTCTTTTTTAAACAGCTTTGATATTCAGGGTGGTTACAGTTATCAAAACTTTAAAAACGATGGTAACAAAGAACAATATGTATACGATGATGATACCGGATTGAGAAAAATCAGCCCAAGAAACGATGATACCTATTTTAATGAATTAAACTTACAATCATTTTTCGGACGTTCAAATATTAATTTATTCAATAAATATTTAGTTACAATATCATTTAGAGCAGATGGTTCTTCATTGTTTAGAAAAGACAAACGTTGGGGATACTTCCCTGCAGCTGCCTTAGCCTGGAAACTTAAAGAGGAATCTTTTTTTAAAAGTGCTGATTTTATAAATGATGTTAAAATTCGTATTGGTTGGGGGGAAACGGGGCAACAGGATATTACTGGCATCGCTGGATTTTACCCTTCTACACCATTATTCGAAGCAGGGTCTAGTACAAGTCAATACTTATCAGGCGTAGCCATTTATAACGCAAAAGCTTTTAATGATGATTTAACTTGGGAAAAAACAACAACATACAATGCTGGAATAGATTTCGACTTTTTCAAAAACAGCATACTCTCTGGTTCTTTCGATATTTTTAAAAGAGAAACTACTGATTTATTAGTAAAAGCACCAGTAGGTCCAGGGCAAGGATTAACAAACGTATTTCCAAAAAATGTTGGAGAAACTGAAAGTGAAGGTTTTGAATTAAATCTAAATTTAAATGCCATACGAAAAGATAACATTAGCTTTTCTTTAAATGGTAATATAGCTTACAATAAAACAGAAATTGTAAGTCTTAAAGATGTTACTGTTATTGATTCTCCAGACTCAGGAATACCAACAGGTACAGGTGTAAACCTAGCATTTAACGTAGTGGGTCTGGAAGCACATTCTGCTTGGGTATTTAAACAGATTTATGATCTTGACGGGAGACCTATTTTAGGAGCCTTTGTCGATCTTAATGATGATGGTACTATAGATAACGACGATAGATATTACACCCCTTTAAGACCTAACTGGACTTTTGGTTTTGGATTTAATTTTAACTACAAAAACTGGGATTTAAGTTCTAGTTTTAGAGGACAATTAGATGGAAAAATGTATAATGCAAGACGATTAAGCAGAGGGTATACAGAGGCAGCCTTACCAAATAATACGGTTAATTTAAGTAACACATTAAATTTCTTTTCTGGTGCTGCTGATCCAAACTTCATAAACAGAAGAGGTAATATTCCATTCTCAGATTACTACATTGAGGATGCATCTTTCTTAAGATGTGAAAATATTGTTTTGGGTTACACATTCAATCAACTTTTTAAAAACACCAATTTAAAATTATATGCGGCTGTTAACAATGCATTTTTAATTACTAATTATTCTGGTCAGGATCCAGAAAACTTTAATGCTATTGATGATAACTTTTATCCAAGACCAAGAGTATACTCTTTTGGTGTAAATCTTGATTTTTAAAAAATAGAACTATGAAAAATATTTTAAACTTCTTTTTTAGCTTATGCATACTTCTTGTAGTTTCAAGTTGTACAGATGATCTAAATACAGAACCTAAAGTAGAATTATCTTTAGACGAGTTATTAGCACAAGATCCAAATGCAGTAGAAGGTATTGTATCCAGGCTTTATGCCTCTTTTGCGTTGTCTGGCGTACAAGGGCCTGATAAGTCTGATATTAGTGATAATGCAGGGGAATCTCCTTTTCTAAGAGGAATAATAAATCTTCAAGACTTTACTGCAGATGGTATGAAAAACCGTTGGGGTGATGATGGTCTAGACCAGCTTACTACGACTTCCGATTGGGATGAAAACAATAAATTTTTCAGATACTTATTCAATAGAGTTTATTTTACAATTCCGCAGTGTAATAACCTACTTGCTGTTGCAAATAATATAAGTATTGAAAACAAGGAATCTGTCATTGCAGAGGTACGATTTTTAAGAGCCCTAGCCTATTACTATCTAATAGATACTTTTGGAAAAGGTGTTTTGGCTACGGAAGAAAACTTTGGAGATTCTGCACCACTTCCTGAAGCTTCAAGAGCAGAGTTGTTTGCTTTTGTTGAAGCAGAATTAATAGAAGTAGAAGCTAATTTACCAGCTACAAACTCTTACGGTAGAGCTTCTAAAGCAGCTGGACAAATGCTATTGGCAAAACTTTACATGAATGCTGAAGTGTATGTAGGTACATCAAGATATGATGATGCTCTCGTTTTAATTAATAAAGTAATTGATGAAGGTGGCTTTAGTCTTGCTCCAAATTTTGTAAGTCTTTTTTCGGCAGATAATGATACATCTCCAGAAATAATATTCCCTTTAATTGCAGATGCAGACACAAGTCAAAGTTTTGGAAATACCACATATATTGTTAACGGAAGTTTAAGTACAGAAACGATGGTACTTGCAGACTTTGGAGCTAATGATGGCTGGACCGGGCACAGAGCCACTAAAGCATGGTATGGTCTATATGGAGATCTAGGAACTTCAACTGATGATAGAGCTAGTTTGTTCTGGACAACAGGACACAACTTCGAAATGGCAGATTACAGAGAATGGACAGATGGATATCCTTCTGTTAAATTTAGAAATACAAACTTTAACGGTGCTTCTACAGTTACAGCCTTTTCCGGTACAGATTTCCCGCTATTTAGATTAGCTGATACTTACTTAATGTATGCAGAGTGTACACTTAGAGGAGCTTCAGGAGGCGCTATGAATACTGCGCTACAATATGTAAATGCTGTAAGATCACGCTCGAATGCCAGTACCATTACACAATCAGAATTAACACTGGATTTTTTAATTGACGAACGTGGCAGAGAACTAAACCTAGAAGGTCACAGAAGAAGCGACTTAATTCGTTTTGGAATGTTTACAGGTAATAGTTATATCTGGCCTTGGAAAGGAAATGTTGCCGGAGGAACTTCAATTCCTGATAGTTATAGATTATTTCCTATTCCATTAGCTGCTATGCAAGCAAATCCAAATTTAACCCAAAACCCAGGGTTCTAACAACTAACTTTTAAAGACAACTACAATGAAAAACATAAAAATTATAACACTATTAATAATAGCTCTTATAGGTTTCTATTCGTGTAACGATGATGACGAATTAGTTTTTACTGCCAGTGAAGCAGAAGGTTTAGTATTTAATACCACTTTCTTAAACAACTACGTATTAAATTCTAGTTTGAACAGTAATTTAGCAGAACGTTTTACTTGGGGCAGCGCTGATTTTGATGTTCCAACCGAAGTTAGTTATAGTCTAGAGGCTGCTACAATGGCAGACTTTAGCGATTATATTGGTGATGATACTATTGAGGACTATGCTAAATATAATTTAGGAACTACAACAAGCAACGAACTTCCCGTTACAGTAAAACAAATGCTGGATTTAGCAGCACTTGCTGGATTGGATAACAATCCTGATACTGACGAACCTAATACCGGACAACTACATTTTAGAATAAAAGCCTTTATTGGTCAGGGAAGCTTAGAATCCTATTCTTCTGTCCAAACTCTAAGCATAGAATTACAAGAAACTACAGAGACTGGTGGCGGTGCTTTTGAAATATCTAGTTGGGGCGTTGTAGGTTCTGGTTATAATAACTGGGCTGCGGACGGTGCACCGAAAGATGCTCCTTTTTACACAACTTCTACTCCTGGCGTTATTGTATCTTATGTAAATTTATTGGATGGCGAAATTAAATTTCGTGAAGATAATGCATGGGACAATAGTTTAGGAGATGCCAATGTTGATGGGATTTTAGATACTGATGCAGATAATAACATTGCGGTTACAGCTGGTGATTATAAAATCACAATAGACACCAATGATAATTCATACACTATTGAACCTTTCTCATGGGGAGTTGTAGGTTCTGGTTTTAATGATTGGGGAAATGATGGCCCTGATGCAAAATTCTATTACGATTATACTACCGATACTTTTAAAACAAGTGTAGCACTTCTTGATGGGGAAATTAAATTCAGAATGGATAATAAATGGGATGTGAGTTTTGGCGATGCTAATGGTGATAATATTTTAGACACAGATTCAGATAACAATATTGCTTCAACAGCCGGACACTATTTAATAACATTGAATCTAAATGATAATACTTACTCTATCGAGTCTTCAAATGTGTATGGTGTTGTGGGTTCCGGTTTTAATGATTGGGGCAATAATGGACCTGATGCATCCTTAACAGAAATCCAACCTGGTGTATGGTTTGCAGAAAACATTACGCTTTTAGATGGAGAAGTTAAATTCCGCCAAAACAATGCTTGGGATGTCAGTTACGGAGATGCTAATGCTGATAATATTTTAGATACTGATTCTGATAATAACATTGCTTCAACTGCAGGAAACTATGTTATTAGTATAGATTTTAATGATCCAGACGGACCTAAGTATCTAATAGGAAAAAGACTATAAACATATCAAATATGTAAATATTGAATATTCTAAAGAGGCTGTATTATAAACATAGTGCAGCCTTTTTCTTTTAAACCATAGCAATGAAAAAATTCACAATACCTTTCATCTTTTTATTCTTTGCATTTAGCCATGCTCAAAAACAAGATGTTACCTACTCTATTTCTCCGACCCCTTTTGAAGAAGCAAATAGTATAACTATAACTTTTGATGGTGCATCTATTGATGAAGCTGCTTGGGGTGTCACTAATAATGGACTTTATTTATGGTCCTGGTCTTTCGATTCTAATCTAGCAAATCTACAAGATTGCCCTACAAATGGGGATTGGACAAACTCTAACGAAACTAACCGCTTAACTTATAACTCAAGCACAGACGAATATACTATTACCTTTACTTCAACGATATTTTATAATAGAACTGGTATTGGCAGAATTGGATTTCTTATAAAAGCCAAAGATGGAACTGGAAACAAACAGTCTGAAGATTACCTTGCTGATGTTGGTTTATTTCAAGTGTCTTTAACAGCACCATCAAACTTAACAACCATTTTAAACTCAGGCGATAATTTAAGTATTTCTGCAACAAATACTGGTGGTAATGCTAATTACGTTTTAAAAGCAAATGGAAGTATTATAAACACACAAAATAACATAGCATCCTATTCTTATACAGACATGAATATAACTATCAATAAGAGTTATGTTCTCGAAACTACTGTAGGGGGAGAAACAAAAACAAAATCATTTTCTGTTTTAATAGATCCAGGAAACGACTTTAGTATTATGCCACAAACGTATCTTGATGGTATTACTTATGATGAAAGTGATCCAACAAAAGCTACTCTGGTACTTTATGCAACAGGTAAAGACTTTGTTTATGTTGCAGGTAGTTTTAATAATTGGCAACCTAATGCTACATATGCCATGAAACGTGATCCATCCAGAAATAATAAATTCTGGATTACACTAACAGGTTTAACACCAGGTCAAATTGAAACATATCAATATTGGGCGATAGATAAAACACCAATATCAAACTCTCCTGCTTTAGTAAAAACAGCCGACCCATACTCAACATTGGTTTTATCTCCTTTTGATGATCCTTCTATCCCTGCATCAACTTATCCTAATTTACCTCCATATCCTTCCGGACAAGAACGAGAAGTGACTGTATTACAGACTAACCAAACACCATATAATTGGCAAGTCACTAATTTTAACAAACCAAAAAAGGAAGACTTAATTATTTATGAGGTTTTAATTCGTGATTTTGATGCTGATAGAAACTTTCAAGATATTATAGATAAGATTGACTATTTTAAAAACTTAAACATCAACGCTATCGAATTGATGCCAGTTATGGAATTTGAAGGTAATGAAAGCTGGGGTTACAATACCGCTTATCACATGGCCTTAGACAAGTTTTATGGTACTGAAGCCAAGTTTAAAGAACTTATAGATACGTGTCATCAAAACGGTATTGCAGTTATATTAGATCTTGCATTAAATCATGCATTTGGTAGAAATCCTATGGTACGCTTATGGATGAATGATCCTGATGGTGATGGATGGGGAGAACCTAGTTCTGAAAATCCATATTTTAACCAAACACCAAAACATTCTTATAATGTTGGATCTGATTTTGATCATTCTAATTCGTTTACAAAAGTTTACACAAAACGAGTTGTAAAACATTGGATTGAAGACTTCAAAATTGATGGGTTCCGTTGGGATTTAACCAAAGGGTTTACACAAAATTGTTCCTCTGGAGACGAAGGCTGTACCAATAGCTATCAAGCAGACCGTGTAGCTGTTTTAAAAGAATATGCCGATTATTCCTGGAGTTTAGACGACACTCACTATGTTATTTTTGAGCATTTGGGAGCAGATACCGAAGAACAAGAATGGGCCAATTATAGAATTGGAGACCCTATTCCTAAAGGGGTTATGATGTGGAGTGAAATGTGGACAGCCTATAAAAATTTAGCTCAGGGGCAATCAAGTAATATTAATTTTGATCGTATGGGACATACGGCTCATGGCTTTACAGAAAAGCGTACGTTAGGCTATCCGGAAAGTCATGATAAGGATAGAATTATGTATGAAATGACAGAATTTGGAATTAATACAACGCCTTCGCATAATGTTAGAGATCTAAATACTGCTTTAAAAAGGATGTCTGCTCTAGGCGCTATAACGATTCCTATTCCTGGCCCTAAAATGTTATGGCATTTTGCAGATCTAGGGATGGATGATTCCATTTGGACTTGCTCTAACGGGGTCGTTAACTCTGATTATGATGGAAATAATGATGGAGACTGCAAATTAGACACAAAACCTCAACCTCAATGGACGAATAACTGGTTAGCTGATAGCAATAGAAACAAAATTTATAATGATTGGGCAAGAATTAATCACTTAAAAATTAATGAAGACGTTTTTGAAGGGAATTATAATATAAGTTCAGGAACGCAAACTCCTAGAATAAGTATTTATACAGGTAATGAAAACACGAGTGGTTCTGAGCTTAAAAACGTAATCATTATTGCTAATTTTTCAGTAACTAGTCAAAGCATAAATCCTAATTTTCCTTACTCAGGAACCTGGTATGATCTAATGGATAACTCTGGAAGTACAACTATAGACGGAAGTACAAATTCTATTAATTTACCGCCTGGTGAGTTTAGAATTTATGGAAATAAAAGTGCAACATTGTCTACAAGTAATTTTGAAAAAGGAAATGATTTAAAACTGTTTCCTAACCCTGTTAAAAACACATTTTCAATTAGTCAAAATGTCGAGGTATTAAAAGTTTATAATATCACCGGTAAGTTAATAAAATCATTTAAAGGGTCATTTTATAAAGGACATACTTTTAACATCTCTAACTTATCAAGAAGTCTTTATGTTGTAAAAATAACAAATGAATCAGGGATAGAGAATACTTTAAAAATAGTAAAACTGTAATATAATTCTAACTTTTCTTTACCTCTGTTCAAAGAGAGATAAAATCCTAAATAACGTGAATCTTGTTTAAGAGTTCAAGATGTCACTTCGAGTGTCCCGAACTTGCTTCGGGATGTATCGAGAAGCTTATTCTGTCGAAAATTTATTTGTTTTCGATACGATTTTTTGCAAAAATCACTCTAACTGACATAAATTTTCTTATGCAAGATTCACGTTAAATAATAAAGAATTTCTTGAAACAAACTATCTCCGAGGCTGAGCCTCGGAGAATTCTCTTCGATTAAAAAGAATAAGAATCGAGTAAATTTAGTTTACCATTTACATCTTCTATATAAAGCTCACAACTTTTAACTTCAATAAAATCTTTCAAAAAAGCTTCAAATGAAAATGACTTCAAAGGGTTAACCATATCTTTTTTAATGTCTTTAATAACATTTCCAGAAGCATCTAACAAACGTAAAATTGCTTTTCCTTCTATGAACACACCATAAATTCCTGTGATTTTATTTAATTTCAAATCAAAAGCCATTTTCTGTGTGGTCACTCCTGCTAAATTTACATTTAATATTGGTGCATTTTCAATCTTAGCTGCTCCATGAATTTCCCTATAATTAAAACTCTCATTTGGTTCTAAATTGTAAAGAGGTGTCATGACTTCGGTTTCAATATAACCTTCGGATAAACCACTACAAAAAATCGCATTATTTAATCCATGATCGTATTCCAACTGTGGGTTATAAGGCTCCATAATTTTTGCAAAAGCAGTATTTGTTTTCTTATTAACATAGCATAACCACGAATCTGAAGCAATAATATGGAAACCTGCCATTTGATTATAATCATACTCAACTTCGTAAATACCAGGAGCTACTTCTCCTTTCCAATTTGTTCCATGATTATAATATTTTTCAATATGCTCTGGATTATTTTTATCCAATTTAAAGCGGTTACGATTCAAGTATTGCCAGCGTAAATCTGGATTCGTAGTAATTTCAAACTGCTCCCCATTAGGCAGTTTTAAGTTCTTATCAAAAGGTATGTAGGCTACATAATTCTCACCATCATGCATCCCTCGTTTTGTTTCTGAGACATGCTGACTCGAAATTTTAAGTCCTCTTTTTACTTTTGTTTCTCCTACATTTTTAAGTGTATGATCTATATACACCAAACTACTATGTGGTTCTATATAAAGACTACGTGAATATTGTAATTCTTCTTCAATTTTATTTGGATAAACAAAGCCTTTATTTCCAAAAAATCTTGGAACTGGAAGTTGTTGTACACCAGACTTCACTTCTATAGTTTGATGTCCCAATTTATTTTCTTTAATAGCTACATCATATTTTGCGTCACCAATTATGGCAGGTGGCGGCCAACGTTTCCCTTTATTACCATTTCTATCAACCGAACAATTTTCAACAGGAATTGGTACTAATCTGTATCCTCCAAAATTCCGCCACTCTTTCATTTTCACTTCATCAGTGGCAGGAAACTTCTTTCCTTTTAATTTAGGATTTAACCAAAGAGAAGGCTCCTCTCCTAAATTATATTCTAATATTCTACCACCGGCATCTGGTACTACTGCAAGACTTATATATTTATTTTTAGCTACATGAACATTATCCCACCCCCAATCTTTATAATTGTTCTCAACAGAAACGGTTTTATAATCTTGGGCAAAACAGCTAATACTAAATAGCACGACTAAATAGCTTAAATTAAACTTAATGGTTATTGTTTTAATGTATTTCATATAAACTTTACTTATGTTTTTAAATATATTTTCTTGTAACATGTATTATTCTTCGATTTCCAATAATAAAATACCATTTGATTTTAACTCAAATTCTGAATTCAAAACGTCTCCAGTCATTATGTTAGTAATCGTGGTTGCTTTACCATTTTTAAGGCCAAGGTTTAATTTAGCATCATTTTTACCAATGTTCAATATGTTTACCAAATACCCTTTTTCATTTTTAACTACTCGCCAATAACAACCTTTGTATGCTGTTCCGTTAGATTCAGTCAACGTAACTTCAGGTAAGGCATCCGATACTACTTCAAGTGCTTTTTGTTGTATTTCTAAAACAGTATTAGCTGCATCCATAACAATTAAGTTACCCTCACCTTTTGAAAGACTCTTACCTCGTAATTCTCCATATTCATTTTTAGATAAACTGTTTTTACTGTCAAGTATTACTGTACCACCATTGTTTAGGTAGCCTTGTAATGTCTCAAACTCAGAATCTGTAACATAGTCCGTTTTAAAAACAACAATTGCATCCCATTTGCTGTTATCTTGTTTCTTAATTACTTTTTCTGTGGCGTAACCTACTGGAAAACCTTCAAAATGTAGGGATTCATATAGGTCAAACTGTTCTGTCATATAATATTTTTTATTAATCGCTGAAGTTTCAGAATGAAATATTCTTATTGGTCTTCTTTGTTCACGAAGTGCTACTATTTCTTCTGAAAAGCTGTTCATGTCCATATATACTTGTGCCACTTCATTTACTGTTTGTGGTTGCATATTGGCAGAACCTGCATATGAACCTGCTAAAGCCGGGTCAAAGAAATCCAATTCACCTTCTAAACGATCTTCTGGTGAACCATCGGGATCTCTAGCCCAAAACCAAGAAATACCAGCATCCATACCCTGTAAGGTTGCCAACCAAAAAACACTTCGTACATAATCGGGTGACAGATTCATATCTCTCCAAGCTGAAGCAGATAAAAAGTGTGTTTCTGAATTGATGTTTATTTTATTTGGAGACACAGATTCTAAGAAGTCATATGGTAAGCTTAACTCATCCCACCAATAAGCGTATTTCTCTTCCCATTTTTCTGGTTTAGTAGCTCGTAAATTTCTACCACCGTAAGCTTTTCCATCATTACCAATCATTGTAGTAATATCTGTTAAAGCTTCTAAATCTATACCATGAGAGCGGTAATCTTCCCTAAACATCTTTGGCATTATCTTAATGTTGGTATCTGCATCCGGGTTTGTTTCCAATAACTGATCTCTTAAAAATGTAAACCAATCGGTACTTCTATCCATGTTAAAACGACACCAATCGTACCATATAGGCGTTCCTCTTAAGGATTTCTCCATTGGTATTTCAATCTCCACTGCTTTAAACCCTTTA
This sequence comes from Flavivirga abyssicola, assembly GCF_030540775.2. Classification (GTDB taxonomy): domain Bacteria; phylum Bacteroidota; class Bacteroidia; order Flavobacteriales; family Flavobacteriaceae; genus Flavivirga; species Flavivirga abyssicola. Next base: position 353,840 of record NZ_CP141266.1, read on the forward strand.
AAATCACTTTCCCAGTTTTTATTTAGTTTTTTTATGTTATTGCTATATTTATCAGCAAGCCAATTTTGAAACTTTTTTACGGTATACGATGAAATAGAATTCATCTCTTTGTAATTCTGTGTCCAATGTCCTTTTTCTGAAAACCAATGTGGTTCATTAGATAAGATATATCCTAATTGGGTTACTTTTTTACCTTTAGTAAGTTCACCTGTTTTTTTCATAACATCGCTCCAAACGTCTCTCATTAAAGGATTGTCAATATCAAAACCTGTAAATAATGATCTTCCTTTTGCAACTTCTGGTTCTTTGTCATGAATCCATTGTGGCATGCCCATGTTCCAAAGAATAAGAAACCCAACATTGGTATCTGGAATTTCTGTAATCAACTCTATTTTTTCATTAAAGGTTCTATCTTCGTTTAATATAAATGGGTTAACGGCTCTATCCATATTTACCTCATAAAGTCTTTGTCCTCCATGAAAAATTGCTCCCAAATGATCATTATAAACATTTTCATCGGTTAAAGGCGCACCAACAGTTTTAGAAAAATAATCAAAAAGAAAAACAGGTTTTCCGTTATTCTTTAACATATTATCTGCAACTTCAACATTCCCCCAATCTATTTTAGAAACAGGTCTTCTTTTTATAGTTCCATCTATAACTTTGTTAAGTTCTGCTATCCCTTTATCCAAAATTTCAATAACTTTCCCTCTTTCAAAGTCCGGCAACTCCTCGGCATATTTAGCCTTATCTTTTTCATAAAAACTATAATACCCAAAAAGCTTTTCAACTTCAGGCTTATGGGCTTCATCCCAATCAGCAAATTTTACAAACTCTTTGGAAAACCATAAAAGGGTTTCTTCTCTAGTAACATCTATAGATTTACTTTTAGCTTCGCCCATCAAAGTTTCTAGTGCTTCAATTTTCTCCAAAGCTTGTTCTTCTATAGTTAATGTTTTATTACAGCCTATCAATATTGTAATTAATAAAAAGCTGAATAGACATTTTATCAGCATTAACTTGTGTTTCTTTTGTTTAGTTGTCATTTGAATAGTTATTTGATTTATTTTGAAACTCTAAATTTTACCTGCTTTATAGATTTTATTAAGGTCTTCTATAGACAAGGTTTGTTTTTCTCCGTTACTCCAGGTTACCTCAACATTTTTAATATCCTCACACGTCCCTAAGCCAACATGTAAATACGTATTAAAACTTTGAGAATAAGGAGAAGATGTAGCACCTACAACTCGTTTATACTGATTACCACAAGAGGTAAAACTTAGCACCGCACCTATAGCGGAAGCTTTACCAGAAGGTGAATTCCCAACATATATCGTTATAAAGTTATTTTTAGATGTAAGATTATTGGTAAACAAATGCCATCTTCCGCGTTCATTACAATATATAATATCTAAATCGCCATCTTTATCATAGTCGAAAGCATCGGCTCCCATTCCTGTTGCCCCTAACTCTTCTCTAAGAATACCATGATTTTTTGCACGAACAAAATTCTTACCTTCTTGATTTAAAAGTAAAATCTGTTCAATTTTTGATGCAGAATGCCCATAGCGAACAACAAAAATATCAGTCCATCCATCATTATTAAAATCACCAGTTGCCGTACTTGTTGTCTGTTCGGTAATATCAATACTATATTTTGTACTAACATCAACAAATTTTCCTTCTTTATTTTCTAATAATTTAGCCGGCAACGCTTTTAGTTTTATGGTTTCTGGTTTTTCAATAACATTATGAATAACTGCGGCTGTTGGTGAGTTTGTATGACCTGCAATACGCCATACATCATTACCTAAATAACCTATATATAATCCTTTAGCTTTGGTATCTTCAGGAAAACCTTTTGCTTCTTGTTGCGTTATGGTAAGATCATGATGTCCATGTTTATCCTTTGTACGTTCATATCGTTTTTTCTTGGTTCCAATAAACACATCAAAATGCGGATAAGCCATTTGTAGATTCTCTAAATTAAGATCACCTTCAATTTTAAGCTCGTGTTTAAAAGGTTTTCTCCTGTGAAAAAAGTAAAATGCTTTTGTGTCTTCATCATAATCACTTTCAGAATCAAAAGGGTGTTTAGAACGTGTTAAGAACAAATCAAAATCACCATCGTTGTCAAAATCAATTTCAGAAATACTGTTTATTAAATTAGTGTTCGTTAAATCACCTAAAACGTCTTTCGTAACATCTGTAAAACCTAATCCTTCATTTCCTTGAGCAGCAATAATCTTATTTCCTCCATAAAAAAGAAAATCTTTAATATTATCATTATTGAAATCTGTTAAAGCTGTTCGCATATTAAAACGATCGGCATATGGCAAGAAATCTACAAATGAAAAATCCTGATCTTCATCTCTTTGATATAAAAAATGTGCTCTATCAATTTTATCATTTGGCGGAAATGCAGATAGAATCAAATCAAGTTCACTATTATTGTCAGCATCAAAGAATTTAACTGCCCGTCCTCTGCTGGCTTCAAAATGCTTGAATTCGTTTTCTTTACTTATCGACCTATCAAGGTTTACTGTATACGCTCTTAACTTTCTTGGATTTTTACCGTCTCCTCCTCCAGGTTGTACTAAAACATCTACTAAGCCATCGAAATTATAATCTCCAACTGCAATTCCATGAGTATCTCCAAAAATAAAGGGCTTCCCTTTTTGATACGTTCCTTTGTTATTCCAAAACAATTCTACGCGTCTGGAATGTTCTGTTAACAGTAAATCTAAATACCCATCTTGATCAAGATCTGCTATAACGGCATTATCAAACTTTCTTCTCGACCGTTTTTCTAGAGGTATAACCTCTTCTTTTTCAGAAAAAGTCAGTTTAGTACTTGACTCTAAACGTGTCTGAGCTGTACAAATGCTAAAGCTTAAAAGCGTATTTAATAATAAAAAACGTAGCACAGATAAAATATTAAATAGCTTTATATGATACATAATTCTATTCGATGAATGTTGAAATTAAAAAGGGCTTGCTTATCTTGTTGATAAAACCCTATAGAATAAAACATACCTAGTTTGGAAGGCTTCCTTTCCAACCTTTATTAAATTGAGTAATAAGTGTCTTAACAACTTCAGGATTTTCTTTTGCTACATTTTTAGTTTCTGTAGGATCATTTTGATGATCGAACAGCTCTACAAATAAGGGTTCGCTTTCAGGATTTTTATAGTCTTTCCAGATAATAATTCTATATCTTTCTGTACGCATTGCATATCCCATTACATTATTTTCAAACAGGCTTCTATCCCATTTGTCTCCTTGTTGTTTTTTAATGCGTTCTTCTACTTCTTCAATTAATGGACCAAAATAGGTTTCACGCATCCCTTGAGATAATGGATTTGCAGCCCATTCTCTCAATGCCGGATTTGGAAACTGACTGAATGCTGCTTTTTTCCAAGGGGTATTGGGTTTACTCAACAAAGTTTTAAAACTTTTTCCTTCTAAATGTTCTGGTAAATCTATTTCAGCCAAATCACAAAGGGTTGGATACATATCCACCAATTCGACCAAAGCATCTGTTTTGTTCCCTCGAACTTCCTTGGCCATATCTGGCGTCCAAACTATTAAAGGCACTCTGGTTGCAATTTCATAATTTGTGGCTTTCCCCCAAATACCCATATCTCCTAAGTGCCATCCGTGATCGCTCCACAACATAATTATGGTATTATCTCTTAAACCTGCTTCATCAAGTGCATCTATCATTTTACCTATTTGTGCATCTACGTAGCTAATACATGCTAGATAAGCATGCTTTAGGGTTCTTGCCATTTCATCATCTATAGGTCCTTTTTTAGGAATTCCATAACGAGCACGTAATTCAAAAGATGGATGTAACCCCATAGCAGCACCGTTTTCTGGCCCCTCAGTTTGTTCTGCTAACTTAATTTTAGCTGGGTCGTACATGTCCCAATATTTTTTTGGAGCCATCCAATTTAAGTGTGGCTTCTTCATACCCATACCTAAAAAGAAAGGTTTATCTGGATTTTTCTCCTGCATATCTTTTAGTGTGGCAATAGCTAATTCAGCATTGTAACCATCTTCGTAGAAATAATCTGGAACATCAGCCTTTTCATAAGCGGGTCCTTTTCCTAAACCGTTTCTAGGTGCATTTTTGCCATATTTTGCAATGACTTCTTCGGTTGCCTTTTTTGAAAAAGCCTGATTCTCTGGAAGTGCATATCCTCCGGGTGTTTTACTCTTTTCAACCGTCATTTTATCATAGGCTGGTTTTCTACTCCATGACAAATTTAAATCAGCAAAACCTGGTTTGTGATAAATTTTACCTGTATGTGTAGTTTCGTAACCATTATTTTTAAAGTGCTGAGCAAGCGTTATAATATCAGGGTTTGCATCCCTGAAATAGGTAAAGTTTTCAATCACATTAATTGTTTCTGGCCTTGCTCCTGTCATTAAACTAGCACGAGAAGGACTACAAATAGGTTCTTGACAATAGGCTTTGTTAAACAACAAACCATCTGCTGCCAAAGCATCTATATTAGGGGTAATCGCTATTTCTGAACCATAAGCCCCTATTTCTGGTCTTAAGTCATCTACAGCTAAAAATAAAATATTTGGTTTTTTCTTTTCTTCTTTCGGTTTTTCTGTGTTTTTACATCCAAATGCAATAAGTACAGCGAATAGAAAATAATAAGCTTTCATATAGTTATGATATTTATACAATGTGATTAATTTGCTAAGTTTAGAAAAATTACTTCAAAAACATTAGCCATTAATAACATATAATATAACGAATTTACCCTATTTGTAATTCCAAACAATTTTAGATTGGAATTGAACAAAAGCTGCTATTAGTTCCAAATAATTGGCAAAAATACTGTCATTTCTTCATCTCCTCTGTTACTCCAAGTGAAGTATGGAACGAATTGGGTTTTATAAGATTTAAATTTGGGTTTTTGAACTTCATTGTACATACCTTTCAAATTATCCTTTCGAATAAGTACTTCGCCTTCTATAGCCATAATACCTCCCAAAAGATTTGGCTTATATATGGCTTCCAGCAGTTTATCAGATGATAAATAGGCATCAAAAATATTCGCTTCTTTAGGTAAATCTACAGATTCCAGGCAATATACAACGGGCCCTCTTTTTAGTGCGACTTGATTACGAACTTCTTCAATTCTAGGATGTCCTTCCACAAATTTGATGTCCATAGGCAGATCCATTAAAATTATATCACCTTTTTTCCATTGGCGTTCAATAACGGCAAAGCTTCCTGCTTCAACTTTCCCAATAGGGTTATTATTTACCCTAACTTCGGTTCCTTTAGCCCAATCTGGTATCCGTAATAAAATTTCAAAAGGGTCATTTTTACATGCTTCAACAGTTATTTTAACCTGTCCTTCCCAAGGGTAATTTGTTTCTTGCTTCAGTTTAATTTTTGAATCGTCTAGTAATTTGGTATCTAATTTATTGCCACCATAAAGATTAACGGAAATACCGTTAGACGATTTACTATATGCCCAGGCAGGCGATTTTGCAATAGTTCTTACCAGATTTGGTGGACAACAAAAACAATTTAGATAAGGTTGTCTTTGGGGAAACTCGGTATTCATTTCTTCGTAGTTTAAAGCGCCTTCAATTTTTCTTAGCGGATTAGAATAATAGTAGTGCTTTCCATCCAGACTTATCCCAGAAAGCGCACTATTATAAAGCACCAATTCCATAATATCTGCATATTTTGCTTCGCCTTTTATACCTAACATACGATTGCTAAACATGGAATTACAAATGTTTGCACAGGTTTCATTATAGGCCGTTAAATTCGGCATTTGATATTCTGCTGCAAATCCCTCTTCGATATTATCTTTCCTCGAAGATCTTCCATAATGTGTTTGCCCTAAGGCTCCCGTGATGTACATTTTTTTGTGTACTACATTATCCCAAAGCCTATCGAGCGCATCAATCAAAGCCTGTTCACCAGTTTCTGCATAAACATCGGCTGCTCCTGCATAATAATATAGTGCTAAAACGGCATGACCAACGGCTTCATTTTCTTTTCGTAAAGGAACGCGCTCTTGCACCATATCTCCAACAGGGTATCCTTTTGTAGAATTACTCCCAAAAATTATAGATTTACCCCGCATATTTATAAATATTTCAGCGAGTTCCAAATACCTATTGTCTCTTGTGGTTCGATAAAGTTCAACCAATCCCATAATCTGAGTTTGATTAAAGCCAAACCGTTTTAAATGTTGGGGTTGGGACTGGAACAACCTGTACAGCATATTAGCATGCTTTATAGCTATCCCTAAAAAATTGGTCTTGCCCGTTACACGATGATGTATAACGGCACTGGTTAATAAATGTCCACTATTATAAAGCTCGTGATTTTTTCTGTTTTCGAAAGGTTCCAAATCTTCCCTAATGATGATTGGGGTTGACAAATAACCATCTGGCTGTTGTGCTTTTGCTATGACATTAATTATTTCATCTAATTCTTTTAGGATGTTTTCATCCTTATTAACACCGTATAAATAAACAGATGCTTCCATCCATTTATAAAAGTCACCATCATGCCATGGAAACCCTTTATGAATGCCCTCTTTTAAGCCTGCCGCTATTTTGAAATTGTTATAGGCATGACCAATATTCCCTTTTAAAATGGATCCCATGTGCGGAATCATGACTTGTTCTGCTTCTTTCCATTTATCTGCCCAAAAACCGTCTGTCCATCTACAATCGCCAATATCTATACTTTTCAGTTTTACGTTTGGGCTATTTATAGTATTAATTACACCTCGTCCGACAAGTTCGATATTTTTTACATAAGCATTTTCTTTTGAATCAATGGGATCTGCACTTCGCTTTTTACTTTGAACGCTCTTACATGATAGAACTAAGATGAAACCACAACAAATGGTAAGCATTAATTTTTTCATAATTAAAAACATTTTAAGGTTTGGTGAAGCCGAAATAGAATAGATTAAATTAATAAAAAATAACCATTTACAAACCAAATAGCATCAAAATAAAAACACCTACTAAACCTGATAACCCCATCACCAAAGATTGCACAGTAAATGTGCGATACAATACTTTGGGCGGTACTTCATGTAGTCGATTAAGCAGCCAGAAAAAACTAGAATTGGCATGGAATACGCAAAACGAACCACAACCAATTAGAGCTGCTACCATTTCAGGTGATATAGGTAAACTATCTACCATTGGTCCCAACATTGATGCGCTTCCTACTAACGACACCGTTATTGAACCTGTAGAGGTTGTTAAAATTGCCGCAACAATAAAGGGCAATAAAATACCTAAGAATGGAAATTGAGCAAATACTGTAACTATTTGATCTTGTATTCCAGTTTCGCGAATAACATAACCCAATGAACCACCTGCCCCTGTTATCATAATGACTAATGCCGATTTTACTATCGCTTGTTCTACCAATCTATTCGTAGTACTTCTTTTGTCTTTTGATTTAATTTGAAAAACGGCAATAACAGCACCTATTAAAACCGCTACTAAGGGAATTGTGCAAAAGTTGAAAATTTGGACAAGCATGTTTTCTGTTTCAAAAGACAGAAAAGATCCTAACCCGATTAAAATAATAGGAGCGAGTATTGGCAAAATATCATAAAATAAATTTCCCTTTTGAAAATTTGTTTTGTCATCAAACTTATTTTCTGAATGTGTCGTTGTTTTCCTAAGCTTTTCATCATATTTAAGCCAAGTATTTTTAACAAAAAACAATACCCAAAATATACCACCTGTCATTGCAAAAATTGCCACTATAAGATTGACGGTAAGCATACTTCCTATGTCTAATCCAAGTGATTCAGCAACAGCCAATGGGCCTGGTGTTGGTGGTATTAATGTATGAGCAACTGTTAATCCAGCGGTTAATGATAAACCAATAAATAAAACTGGACGTTTACTTTTTACGGAAAGTGATTCTACAACAGGTTGTAACAAAATATATGCAACATCAACAAATACTGGAATGGAAACTACATAGCCCGTAAACCCCATGGCCCAAGGCAACTTTTTTTCACCTAGCCATTTTATGATGCGATTTGCTATTCGAAACGCACCTCCAGTTTCTTGAAGTACTTCGCCTATAAAAGCCCCAAGAATAATAATGATTGCAATACCTCGTAATGTGCCACTAAAGCCTTCTAATAATACCTGTACACTTCTCTCTCCACCCATTCCTAATGCTAAAGCCAATGCCAGGGCTGTAAGAATCAGGGCTATAAAAGGATGTACTTTCCATTTTGAAATGGAAAATATCAATAATAAAAGAAAGAATAATAGTATGGAAAGGCTTAACACCATAAGTTAGTGTTTACCCTCTTACTTTATCTACAATATTTTTACATGCATCAAAATAAATTCCAACATCTACAGCATAGGAAATATATTTTACGCCTAAATCTATCCATTGTTTTGCAGATTCTGGACTCTCCACAAACGTACCAACCACTTTTCCTAAGGGAGCCGCTTTTTCAACAATTTCCTTCATTTGAGAAATTACTTTTGGATGGTTTACTTGTCCTGGAACCCCACAAGACTGAGACATATCGTATGGTCCAATAAAAATGACATCAATGCCATCTACCTGGAGTATTTCATCTATATTATTGAAGGCAATATTTCCTTCAATGTGGATAATAGTTCCCGTTATTTTATTAGCATTACCAAAGTAATTTTCTTTTGGCATAGAAGCGTAATCTGCTGCTCTTACATATCTGCAAACACCTCTTGCTCCTTCTGGGAAGAATTTTGCTGCTTTTACCACACGTCTGGCATCATCAGCAGTTTCAATTTGCGGTACTTGCACATATTCTGCACCAATATCAAGTGCTTTAGAAATCATATTCTCATTGATTTCCGGAACTCGTATTACTGGCACAATACCTTTTGCTTGTGCCGCCCTCACATGATTTTGAACTGTTTGAATAGTATTTGGACCGTGTTCCAAATCTATAATCACAAAATCGAAACCAGCAAATGCAGCAACTTCAACCAAAGCAGGATCACTTACTTTCATAAATGGCCCTACAACAAATTCTTTATTATCAAATAAACTCATATTAGTTCTTTTATTTTAATCTGCTAAACTATAAATTCTTTTTATTTCTTTTGAAGTTTTGCTTGAATTTCTTCGATGGTTAAACCTTTGGTCTCAACTAGATATTTAAATAAAATAATTAAACCAATACCAACAATTATAGCATAGACCAACAAGGTTGTACTGATACCGAATTTATCGAGTTGCCATGGAAAAAACTGCTGTACCAGCATGCTTACAAGGCTAGTAATAAGTGTAATTGCAGGAATTGCAATTCCCCTAATAGAAATTGGAAATATTTCTGAAAAGAGCACCCACATTACCGGACCAACAGAAAAATGGAAAGCTGCAATAAAGCTTAATATTGCAAAGAAAATAAGCATAGCATTTAAAGACGCTGATTTCTGAATCAATAGACCAGAAAAATCCCTTGCATCGTCTTCTCCCAAAGTGTCCCTAAGCGCACTTTTAAATTCAACATCACTTTTATATTCTACTCCAACTATGGCATTGAGCCTTTGAGAATTTGGTATTTCAGTCATTTCTGCTACGGCTTCTTGACTTACGGTATAGCGCGCTTGATTGAAACCATAAGAGCATAGACCTAAACTAGCCACAATCCAAACCATTCCCCAAATAATTAATGGTCTTCTTCCTAATTTATCTACCAGTAACAGTCCTAAAATAGTAAATATTACACTAGTTAATCCAATCCAAATGGCTTGTAAAAACGAAGCATCACTACCAATTCCTAATTGTTCAATTACGGTTTGCGCATAAAACAAAATGGCATTGATTCCGGTTGCTTGTTGTGCGATAGCAATAGTAAGTGCAATGATTAGTGTAACCCGCATAGGTTTACCCATAATTTCCTTAAACTGTGCTTTTAACGAACGATCGTCTGAGCTTTTATTTAAACTCTCTTGCATATCTGTTATATGATGCTCAACTTCACTTTCTGGAATTAACTTTCGCAATGTTGTTTTTGCCTCATCTATTCTATTTTGAAACACCAACCACGATGGACTTCTAGGTACTAAGAATAATAGTCCTAACCATATAACGGCTGGCAATATTTCTGTTCCGAGCATCCAACGCCATGTGTTTGTATCGAGTCCCCACTCTGATACCCAGTCTGCACCAGAAGCAACTAAATCGATAATGAAATAATTAATGAAATATGCTGCCGAGAGACCAATTACAATATTTATTTGTATCATGGAAACTAGCTTCCCACGATACTTTTGTGGTGCAATCTCCCCAATATACATGGATGCTAAAGAAATAGAAGTAAAGGCTAAACCGCCCAAGAAACGTGCAATAACGAGCATAATATAACTCGGTGCGAATGCCGAAGATACCGCCGAAATGATATATAGAATGGCAATAATTTGAATGGCTCTTTTACGTCCAAATCTATTACTAACCCAACCAGCGAAGAGTAACGCTAGTAAAACCCCCCAAGCGGGAGCACTTACAACTGTACCCAACTCTAAAGAAGATAGTGCAAATTCTTTTGAAATAAATTTGGTTGTTCCTGAAATTAAAGCAGCGTCTAATCCAAACAGAAACCCTCCCATGGCCACAATTGTGGCATATGTAAATGCATTTTTTTTGTAAGAACCCATATATCTTATTTTAGTTAGTTAGTTTTTTCCTATGAAAGTTGTGGTGTTTAATTTACTAATTTTATGTTCAACTGTCTCTCCGTTGGTCCAAGTTATTTTAACTTTTACTGGCTGGTTACTTGAGCCTAAGCCAAAATGAACCCTATTGTTAAAACTGAGAGAATATTGTGCTCCTGTTGAACCTATACGCCTTTGTTGAATATTTTTACCGGACTTGATTGTTACTAATGCGCCTAAAGCTGTTGCTTTTTTTGACGGTGCATCCCCTACTTGCACTACGAGATAATTATTAGTTTTAGTAACATTATTTTCGAAAAGGTGCCATTTACCTCGTTCGTTTCCTATCACAACATCCACTTTACCATCATTATTGAAATCTAAATTCTCAACAGCCATACCGATTGCTCCCAATTCTGTTGAAATGATATTATGTCCTTGCAATTTTTCAAAACCAGATTCCCCTTTATTCATAAAAACGATTGCTTCGTTTTCGTTTACAAGGTTTCCTCTTGGTACAATTAAAATATCTTGAAAGCCATTATTATCAAAGTCCGCAACTGTTGCTGCACTGGAATGTGCTTTAAATAGAAGGTTCATTTTTTTAGTAGCATCTTGAAACTTCTTTCCTTTATTTTCTAATAAAATGTCTGAAAGTCCTTCGGGATTGCCATATTTGGGATAATCCTTTACACCTCTTACGATACCTGTTGCAGGTGCCCAAAGAAACCCTGCTATTTTCCATTTTTTATTCCCTACATAACCAATATACCAACCTTTCTTTTCTTTATAATTTGCATTGTCTGGAAATCCTAGGGCATCACTATTTACTAATCTTATATTTTTTCCAGAATGGGTTTCTCCTTCAAACTCATAATCGTAAGATGCTTCTCCAATATAAAAAGTATCGTTATTGGGCCATTGTGACTGAAAATTTTCCATTTGAAGTACATCACCGGTTTCGATGTCATCAAAATTAAACTCGCCCCGTTTTGTATAAAAACCTAATGTTTTAGATTCTTTATTAAAAAAGGTCTCACCTGTTTCAAAATCTAATCCTCTTGTAAAATATAAATCGAAATCCCCATCATTATCATAATCAATTTCTACAACTCCTGTAACTTCATCAATACTTCTAGGAAGTACTTTTTTACTAACATCTTCAAAAGTAAAGCCTTCTCCTCCTTGATATATTTTCACATTACCATGACCATACATAACGATATCCATGACGTTATCTCCATTGAAATCGGTAAGCAATACTTTTTGACCATCAATTTTACTGGCAGGAAGGGTAGAATTTAAAACCAACTCACCTCCATTATTTTCATAAAGATAGTTTTCGGTTTGTCCTTTTTTTGCGCCATCGGGAAATGCAAAATTTAACAAATCTAAATCACCGTCATTATCTATATCAACAAAACCAACTGTTCTACCACGCATTAGGGCTAATGGTTCTTTAAAGTCCCCCATTGGTATAAATTCCCTACCAACAACGCGATACATTTTTGAATTTCGAGCATTACTACCGGAACCTCCTCCTCTGGACATTACAATTTCAATATTACCATCAAAATCAATATCTCCAGCAGAAACTCCGTGTAAATCTCCCATGATAACATCGTAAGGTTTAGCAAATTTGCCTTTGTTGTTCCAGCATACTTGAATACCAAATCCGTGGTCATTAATTAATAAATCTAAATAACCATCTTGGTCTAAATCAGCAACTACGGGAGCATCCCATTTTCTTAGGTTTTTTTCCTGCCTTGGGAATTCTTTAAAAACTTCTTTAAAAGTTGTCGTCGTATTTTGGGCAATACTATGATTGCTTAACAAAATGCACAATAAAAAACAAAAAGTGAGTGTTTTTTTCAAAATAATTATTTTAATCTAGATTAGTTGTTTAGATACTAAAAAATTACGCATAAAACGTTTCTTGTTTTACGCGTAATTTTAAATTCATCTACCAAATCACAGGCATAAAGACTGTCATTTCTGCTTGACCTCTGTTACTCCATGCGAAATACGGTACTAACTGTGTTTTATATGATTTTAATACGGGTTTAGTTACTGTGTGGTACATATCGTCATTTTTATCTTCTCTTAAAAGCAACTCAGTATTTACAACAGTTACACCACCTAAGAAATCTTCTTTATGTTCTGCTTCTAAGTTAGCATCTCCTTTAATATATACATCTAATATTGAAGTATCCTTTGGTAAATCCGGAGATTCAATACAGTACACTATGGGTCCTCTTTTAACAGCTATTTGATTTCTTACTTCTTCAATTCTGTTGTGCCCTTCTAAACGCGTAACTTCCATTGGCATATCTAAGGTAATTGTATCTCCTGCAGACCATACACGCTCTATATTTGCAAAAGTACCAGGGATAATAGCAATACCAGCATCTTCTCCATTTACTTTTAATGTACTACCAACTGCCCATTTAGGAATTCTAACTTTAATTTCGAAAGCAGAATCTTTACATTCATCTACCGTTATTTTCACTAATCCTTTCCAAGGGTATTCTGTATCTTGAGATAATTTTAATGAAGAACCATCCAGCATAGTAGTGTCCAAGTTATTTCCTCCAAATAATACTACTGCTACACCATTTTCAGATAAATTATAAGCCCATCCTGAACTTTTACATATGGTTCGTACTAAGTTTGGTGGGCAACAAAAGCATTCTAAATAAGGCTGTCTTACTGGGCTTTCTGTTACATCTTCATGCGAATCATAATTTCTAGAATTATTTACCATTCTTAATGGATTAGAATAGAAATAGTCTTCTCCTTCTATACCTATACCAGACAAACCACTATTATACAAAACTAATTCAATAATATCTGCATATCTAGATTCTTCCTTAATCCCCATCATTCTATTGCTAAACATAGCATTACATAGGTTTGCACAGGTTTCGTTGTAAGCTGTCATGTTTGGCATCATGTATGCATCAATGAAACCTTCTTCAATCATGTCTAAGCTAGTAGAAGCACCATAATGTGCTTGACCTACGGCTCCCGTAACATACATTTTTTTCCCGGTTACGTTTTCCCATAATTTATCTAACGCATCAATAAGGGCTTTTTCTCCGGTTTCTGCATACACATCTGCGGCTCCTGCGTAGTAATATAAAGCTAATACTGCGTGACCTACGGCTTCTTCTGATTCTCTTAAAGGTGTTCTTTCTTGAACCATATCTCCAATAGGGTAACCTTCTGTTGTGGAATCATGTGTTATTTCATAAGTACCTCTTCTATTGATAAACTTTTCTGCAAGTTTTAAATATTTTTTATCTTTTACTGTTCTGTACAACTCCACCAGCCCCATAATTTGCGTTTGGTTGAACCCGAAACGCTGGTAATGCTTAGTATCCGGCATAAAATAAGTGTAGAGTAAATCTGCCTGCTTAATAGCGATGTCTAAAAAGTTACGTTGTCCTGTTAAACGATAATGTACTGAACCCGCAATAAACAGATGCCCAAAGTTGTACATTTCATGGTATTTTCTATTCTCAAAGCGATCTGCACCATCGGTGATTTGTATGTGTGTATGAATATATCCATCGTCTTCTTGTGCCCTTCCTATAATTTCGATGTATTCATCTAATTCTTTTAAAATAGATGCGTCTTTGGTAAGTCCATAAATATAGGTTTTGGCTTCCATAAACTTAAAGAAATCACCATCGTGCCAATAAAACCCTTTGTGCTCTCCTTCTTTTTCTCCTGCTGCAATTTTAAAGTTATTTAATCCGTGACCAATATCTCCACACAGCACATCCCCCATATATGGAAGCATTTTGTCTTGTGCTGCTTTTACTTTTTCCGACCAAAAGCCTTTATCCCATTTACAGTCACCAAAATTGATGCTCTTCAATTTCACATAAGGACTCTCTGAGGTATTTGTTATCGCTTTATTATGAGTACTCATAAATTGTATTAATTCTATTATTTAATTTATTAGTTTTTATTTTTTCTTTTTAATTGAAATATCATCAATGAACAGTTTAGCGGCCTTAGTTTCCGGTAAATCTTCTTTACGGATTTCTATAACCATACCGTCAGTATCTCCAGATACTTCTTGTCTAGAAAAATCAGTATTAACGTTTACCCATTGCTTTCTAGGCAACTCTTTTAAACCATTGAATACTAATTCTGTTTTTGGATTCATTAAAGTCACATGAATTGAATCTGTAATTCTACCTTGATCTAACCAAACTTTAGCAGATAAGGTATAATCTCCTGCTGGAATATTTAAAGATCCTTCTGGTGCTTTGGCTACAACTTTATCAACTTCTAAATGTTCATTTTTCCCATATCCAGAGAACTTTAAACTTTCTACACCACTTGCGTAATGCCCTTCATGAATTTTTAAATACTTAGAAGAACCTTCATCAAAAATCCAGAATTTTTGATAATCGTTAGGGTTGGAATCTTCTGGTACCATATCTAATGGGCGTGGGTTTTCCTCAAATAATATTGGTCCTTCAAAGCCATAAAAAGCTCTATCTTTTACTAATAAATTGTCTGATGGTTTTTGCCATACTCGCATATATTCTACCTCAAAAGTTGCTGGTAATTCTTCTTTATGTGGCACGCCTAACCATTTAAAAATTTCTGAGTCCAACCAAACTTCCATCGGGTTGTTTAGTACCCAGTCTATTCCTAATTCGTCTTGGATAAAGCCATGAACAAATTTTCCATCTCTAAAAATTTTCAAATAATCCTCACCCCATTCTACTCCATAAATATGAAAATCGTCTGAAGTTGTATAGGGTACTGTTTCATCATAACCAAAAGCTTTAGTTGGTCTTACAGAAGGAGGACTCCAATCGTGTATAGCTGTTCTATTCGTATTATGGCTTATTGATCCTTCTTTAGCTATTTTAGGAACTGCCAACTGTTCGTAAACATCTAATTCCTGCTCATAACCAATAGCCCAAAATGCTGCAGTCATAGCCGCTTTTGGTGCTTTTGATTTTACTTCCATATAGCCGTTTAAGAATCTTTTTTTACTTACAATAGCTGCTGTGGTTACTGGCAAAGGTTTTCCTTCATGGACTCCATACGTATCCTTATGGGCGCCATCTGCATAGCTCTCTTTTGCAAAATTATAATCAGGCTCCCACTGGGTTACTATTTTTAACTTCCCATCTTCAACAATAACATTATGAGGGGCATATTGAGAAGGGGCACGCCCTTTCCAGATATAGTAATCGCCATTTTGTCCTTCTACAAACCATTTGGTAGTGTCTATTGAAGTGCCTTCAAATTCGTCACTAATTTCTTCATTTAAAACCCATCCTCCTGTATTTTCTGGGTCTGAAAAAGGTAATGGACCATTATTTGTTACCGTTTTCTCTGTAACTATTTTTTCTTCTTTTTTTTGTGTACAACTTATAGTAGAAAAAGTAAAAGCACTTAATATAAAAATAAGTAAATAGTTATTTGTATTGTTCATCCTGTTTTAGTTTTTTATTCTTGTTTTTATTGTGTACTGCTCCATTTCTTTTTTTACTAATTCTGGAGTTCTATAGCGATCCATTCGGTCTATATCATATTTTTCAAAACGTTGTTTTAACATCCACATTGGGCGTTCTAAAGTTAATTCCCATTCAAATAATTTTTTATACATACTTTTTAAACGCTCGGGATGTTTTGCTGCTAAATTATTCTCTTCGGTAAGATCTTTAGATACATCATATAGTTCAGCTGGTCTATCCGCAAAACGAATTAATTTCCAATCATTATTTCTGTATACTGCACGTGTTTCTTTTTTCCAAAATAAATCTTCGTGTGGTCTTGCCTTGTTTAATCCGTTAACATAAGGCATTAGATTAACACCGTCTATATCTTTTAAATCTGCAACATCTCCGCCTCCAGCAGCATAAAATGTTGGTAATAAATCAAATGTACTCACTGGATAATTATAAACAGCTCCTCCTTTAATTTCACGAGGCCATTTCATTAAAAACGGCACTCTTAAACCGCCTTCCAAATGATTTGATTTTGTTCCACTTAGTGGTAAATTTAATGATGCATTTTTATCTGTTGGTCCACCATTATCATTAGAAAATATAATAATTGTGTTATCGTCTAACCCTAATTCTTTTAACTTATCTAATACTCTACCGCAAGCTCTATCAAGAGCTAATGTCATAGCTGCAACTTCTTTACGCTTACCTTTTAAATTAGGAAATTTATCTAAATCTTCCTGAGTCGCTTCCATTGGAGTATGTACTGCATTAAACGCTAAATAAATAAAAAAGGGATTGTCTTTATTTCTCTCTATAAACGATACTGCTTTATCGGCGAAAACATCTGTTGCGTAACCATCAGGTTCTTCAAAGTTTTCAAAATCGCGTTCCATTTTATTGTCATGGTGAATTCCTTCAAAATTTTTGTATCCAAAATAACTTCGAGCTCCGCCTCTAAAACCATAAAATTCATCAAAACCTCTTTTTAAAGGATGAAAACGATCTGCATTACCTAAATGCCATTTTCCATACATAGCATTTGTATACCCTAATTCTTTTAAATAATCTGCTATTGTTTTTTGATCTAATGGAAGGCCCATATCATCTTCTAAATACTTTGAGTTTTCACTCATATAACCTGGCACATTGATTTCTTGATAACCAAAGCGTTGTTGGTATTTTCCAGTTATTAGACCTGCTCTGGAAGGTCCACAAGTAGCATCTGTTACATAACCTTGTGTAAATCTTACTCCTTCTTCTGAAAGCTTATCCAAATTAGGGGTTTTCATAACCTCACTCCCATGAAACCCGAAATCTGCATACCCTGCATCATCAGAAAACAAGAATATGATATTGGGTTTTTCTTGAGATATACAAGATACATGGCAAGACCATACTAACAGAAGAACAACAGTGTGTTTTAGCTTATTCATAAATTAACCTAATTCAAAATTGGATACAATAAAACTTAATTTAAAGGTAGCTAAAGGTAATTTGTTTTGACAAACTTTACTAATACTTAAATAACCTGTTTTAATCTTTAATTACCTTAAATTCTATGGTTAGAAACTGAAAATAATAAAGTCGTAAACGTTGAGTTCACGACTTTATTAAACTTAAAAAACTAACTAAAAAATTATAAATTATCTACTTTCTACTGCTATTACTTTAAAGTTATCAATATAAAAAGTTTGCCTTCCGGTTATCGCTGCATTTTCATTATTATCTCTAAAATTAAATACGGCATTTCCAGTAATACCACCTGAACCTAAGGTTATATTGCGTTTCACCGTGAACCATTCTCCTGTTGCAGGAGGGTTAAAATTCATTACTTCAATTTCTGATGTGGCTCCAAATATTCTAGTGAAAAGACCTGCAAACGTAGTTCCTGGCTCATAATATAAGTCATAAGTCAATTGGTATTCTCCAGCAGGAATATCTGCATTTCTAAATAAAATATTGCTTAACCCTATAAAACCAATTCCTGTTTCATAAGGTAGTATAGCATTAAATTTCATAGAAGCACTACCATCACTTGCTCTTTCTGTTGACCTGTCCAAGAACGGTGTACCATCTGTATTCTGAGCATTTACTAATTGGTTACCATTTCCAATAAAAAGTCTATACCCGTCTGCATTTGCCCATCTAGCATTACTAGCTGGGTTTTCAAAACTTGGATTAACGTTACCAGTCAATAAATTAATAAATAAGGGCTCAACAACCGCATCTGTAAAAGGAGTCAATATTCTTTCATCAATAGAAGTTATTGCACTTCCACTATAAGATAAAGTGATCGTATCACTATTAAGTACTGGTTCGGCTAAAACAAGTTCTATCATGGTTTCATCAACGCTACTTACTTCTGCTGATACAACATCGATATCTAAATTTATAGCGCCATTAACTACATTTACTGAGAAATCATTTTCTAAATCTGTAAAAGATTCTAATACACCATTAACTCTAAATGCTATTATTTTAGTACCAGGTTCGCTGCTGTTATCATTAAGAGCAAAAGCATTTCCATTAATTACAAAAGGTTTTGTTGATGGTATTACATTAATAATGAATGGTAAGGCTTTGGTTTGCTCAGAATATCTTAAGCTTTGTCTAATATTGTCACGCATACTTGTAATAGTTACCAAATAATCTCCGGTTCTGTTATAAGTTACTTCTTCTTCTTCTTCTTCACTTGTATCTGGTTGTCCTCCATCGAAATTCCAGGTTCTTCCACTTGGTCTACCAATAGTAGTTAAATCTTTGAAATCCAATCTAGATCCAGCTTCAATAGTAATAGTAGTAAAACCACTCGTGTCATTTATAGATGGATTTTGATCTGCAGCAAGAAGATACGTTTCCAGAGTTTCCTCATCAAATATAGATGCTTCAGCATTTAAATAGTTATAAACATCATATTGGAAAACAGTAGTTAGTTCCCATAGCCCATCTGTTGTTTGTACTGCATCGTTTCCTAATAAGCTTACCTCTTCTTTAAACCTATTTTTTAAAGTCACTGTTGTTTCACCAGCTTTTTGGAATAGTACATTTGCTATATCTTTTCCGTTACTACTTCCTAATTCTGGATCTATAAAATCAGCAAGATTTAAACTATCTTTTCTGGTAAAATCTGGCATTAAAAAGCGAGAGCCTTCTTCAATCATCCAAGATCTAGAAACAACACCTTGCGAAACATCGGAAAGTGAACTAAAGTCATTAATAGAAATAGGAATCGTATTGCCAATATTATTTTCCGATAAATTAAATACATCTGGTGTAAACAATTGTGGCTTTGAAAAATCAGAAGGTTGATCATAGTCATCAATGTTACAACTTATAAGTGCGACTATTAATAATAAAATAATTAAACTATATTTTTTCATGATCTCTATATTTTAAAATCCGTTGTTGTTTATGCTTTCTTCTTCAGGTATCGGTAAATATCCTGCATTTGTGCTATAGTTTGTAGAGGATCCTAGAAATTCACGAAA
The DNA here is from genome assembly GCF_030540775.2 of Flavivirga abyssicola. GTDB lineage: Bacteria > Bacteroidota > Bacteroidia > Flavobacteriales > Flavobacteriaceae > Flavivirga > Flavivirga abyssicola. The sequence continues at coordinate 373,500 of NZ_CP141266.1, forward strand.
AATATTTTGAGCTCTTTGTGTTTCTGGATCGGCAGGAGCTGTACTAGAATCTATTATAAAAAGATCACTAATAAATCTACTATCATTAATCGCTGTATTTGAGCCTCTAGCTAAAGCCGCTGTGATAGGTCTCCTTCCCGGTCTTGGAAATTGTGTGCCTTGATAAAAAACTTCACTTAGTTCAGCAAACCTTTGTGCAGCAATTCCCCATCTTCTTAAATCAATAACACGAATAGCGTGTCCTTCTGCTGAAAGTTCTAATGGTTTTTCTACTTCCATTAAACGTTTCATTAAACTAGTTTCATCGTAAGCTGTTCCAGGGTTATCTATTTGATCACTTAAACTTAAAGGAACAAGTGCCCATCTCTCGCGAATTTTATTGATTTCGTTAATCGCATCTTGAAGCCTTCCCTGATAAATATAACACTCGGCTAAATTTAACAATACTTCGGATAAACGGTTAATTACAACATTTTTTCCAGACTTAAGAGCCCCCTCTGGAGTCACTGTTTCATTTGCAAGTCCTAAATCATGGTTTGTATATTTTTTAAACGCTACAAAGTTACCTCCTTGATTCCTTAAACCACCCCAACCATTACCATTTGTTGATAATGAATTTAAAACATTTGGATATGTATATACTGGCGTGTCCAAATCATTATTCAAAAATAGCATGTTGGAAGATCTTAACGATTCTCGTCTGGTGTTTAATGAACCATCACCAGTAACCACTGTATTTATAGGTACATTTGAATCTAAAGGATCGTTTTCGTAAGCTAATATCAACCAAGAGGCCGGCTGTAAAAAATCTTGACCTCCAAATTTAAAGTGAGCCGTTCTTCGTGCTAATCTATTATGAGGGCTCGCCTCATTGAATTCGCTAAGTTCTTCACCGAAACTAGTTGTATAAGGAATTTCGAATATGGATTCACTATTAAACTCACCAGCAGTTGTAAACATTTTAGAACCTGTAATAGGGTTAACCTCATTTTCTAGCGTGTAGCCGTAGTCGTCTCTTAGTTCTTCATAAAGGGTCATGGCTTGACCTATAAGAGCCATATCTCTTTGTCCACCTTCGGTGCCTTCGAATAAATAGGAATTAGCTAAAATCATTTTTGCAGCACCCTTACTAACTCTACCCAGCTCAGTTATATCCGAGGGCATTGGTAAAAAAGGAATGGCTTCCTCTAAATCTTTTCTAAAAAAAGCGATAACATCTTCTGATGAAGACAGGTCTTTGTGTCTTTTTTCAATATCTGCTTCATAACGATCTCTTATTATAACATTCCCATTATTAAAAATCGAATGGGCATAAAAATGATAAAGACCTCTAAAGAAAAGAGCTTGTGCGCGTTGCTCATTCCATGCTTGCAATTGATTCGCGTTTGTTAAAGAAGGCTCAATCTTATCTAAGACTGCCAGAGTTTGGTTAGCCGTAAAAATGCCACGATATAAGGCTCCCCAACGTTGTTCAATACGTCGCGTATTTGGATTAACTGTTTTATAGTAAAAATCTAAATGCTCTGGAAAACCAACATTTGGTGTCAACCTATTTTTCATAGCACCTAAATCGGTTCTAAAATGATCTTCTTCTATACTTAAAACATAATGGTTAAATAACGAGTTATACACCCCATTAAGTACTCTATTTGTATCATCCAGATTTGTTACCGATTCTAGAAGCTCAGGCGTATTAGGATTGGGTTCATCTAGATACTCTTCGCATGAAAAGACGAGGAGTACTGAAAGTATTACGTAAATTAATTTTATCTTTTTCATTTTTTAAAAATTTAATCTTAAACCAAAATTCATACTTGCTGTCGTTGGAATGATACCATTATCGATCCCTTTTATTGTGATATTATTACCACCAACTTCTGGATCTAAACCAGTATAATTTGTGATTGTAAGTATGTTTTGTGCATTGGCGAAAATGTTAAACCTGGTAAGTCCTAGTTTTTCAGAAACTTCTTTAGGTAGTGTATAGCCAATAACCACATTTCTTAATCGAACAAAAGTACCATCCTCTATAAAGAAATCAGAACTTCCATTAAAGTTATTATCTCCAGATTGTCTTGAACTACTGTCAAAAGTTGGGATATCTGTATTTTCGTTTATACCCGGTAGGTATTGATAAACTAAATCTTTGTGACGTCCAGCTTTCAAAGCACTTGCTCTAGTGGCGTTATATACTTCATTTCCAACCGAAGCATACCAATTAGTAAGGAAAAACCAGTTTTTGTAAGTAGCTTGTATGTTTAAACCAAGTTCATACTCTGGAAGTCCACTACCTTTATAGACTCTATCTCCTTCGTCTCGTAAAACACCATTACCATTAGAATCTATATATTTTAAATCACCTAGTTTTCGGTTTTCACCGTAAGTTGTATTATAAGCATCTACTTCTGCCTGATCTTTAAAAATACCATCTGTTTCAAATACTAAAAATGAACCTGCTTCTCTACCTTTTTGAAGACCTATAGCCAAGGCTTGATTATCTCCAAAAACTGGTCTTGTTGTAAACAGTTGTATTCCACTTTCAGATTGAATACTTGTCACTTCATTTTTATTAGTTGTAAATGTACCTAAAATGTTAAATCTTACATTACCAATTTTTGGTCGGTATCTTAGTGTACTTTCAAAACCTTTGTTGGTTAAATTTCCAACATTAAATACTGCAAATCTACTACCTATTAAATCACGATCTGCCTGAACCGAAGCACCAAAACTAGGGTTTATTTGAACATTAGTTAAAAGATCTTCTTTTTCAGATGTGTAGTAATCAGCAGTAAAGACAATTTTGTTTTTTAAGAAGCTTAAATCAATACCAAAATTTAACTGCTTAGTAACCTCCCATTTTAAATTAGGATTACCAAACTGATGTTGAATGATCCCTGAATTTTCAGAATCGGTACCGTTTACCCCTTGAAAATTAGCATTGTATCCAGTTGCAACAGGGCTAAATATAGAGTTTGGAGGAAACCTATCGTTACCTGTAGTACCATAACTAGCTCTTAATTTAAAATTGTTTACAGTACGTTTTAAACCACCCCAGAATTTTTCATCTGAAATGTTCCACCCAACCGATGCCGATGGGAAAAATGCATATAAATTATCTCTTGAAAACTGATTGGAAGCATCAAGTCTTGCACTAAGGCTAATTTGGTATCTTCCATCATAATCATAGAATACACGCCCCACACTACCTACTCGTTTTATCTTGTAATCTGGTTGAACAGTAGAAGGTCCGGAAAAGTTCAAAGTTACATCAGACCCTAATTCTTCTCCTATCGTTGCTGTAGATAAATTTACAGGGTCAGAAAAAAGTAACCCTCTTTTTACAGCTCCAATTGAAGTAAAGAAATCTTGCTCTACATTAATTACAGCTAACGCAGTTACTTTATGTTTATTAAATTGTTGATTATAATTTAATCCACCATTCCAGTTAATTAAGACATTACGTGATCTTCCCTCAAACACAAAGTTATCATCGGCGTCACGTAAATTCACACCATTATTATCAAATAATGCAAAAGGAGGTTGCACTTGCTTTTCAAATGCATTAGTAATAACACCACTTATTAATGTTGTTAACTGTAAGTGATCATTTAATTGGTACTTAATATTAGTACTTGCTTCAAATCTATCACGACCAACTTTTCTGTCTCTTGTTATGGCTTCTAAAATTTGTCCATAGGCACTATTAGCAGTGACATCTTCATTTTCATTAGTAAATGACGTTGTATTTTCGTCAACTGGATCTAAGTAAGGTAAAGCTCGTTGTCCAAAAATAAGTAAATTAAAATTTGGACGTTCTCTATCATCTACAGTAAAACCAAAACCATTATCAAAGGTAAATTTCCCTTTTGTTAAATTAACATTGGCTCTTAAATTATAACGCTTTAAACGCGAGTTTATCACGGTACCTTCTTGATTGAAAAGCCCCATAACAACACTATAGGTAATATCATCACTTCCACCAGAAATATTGAAGTTATATCTGTTAACAGAAGACCAATCGTTTTCAGTGAAATCTCTTAAATCATTATCGTTTAATAAGCCATAACGATCTGAATTTGCAGGCGAGCTATTTCTTGAAGGGTCATTTGCATCAAAGAAAAGTTGCTCTCTTGTATTCATTAGTGGTGTTTGGCGCGTAATGATTTGAAGACCATTGGTTATCTCTAATCCCACTTTAGTATTTCCTGGCTTCCCTTTTTTCGTAGTAACTAAAATAACACCACCAGCCGCTCTTGTTCCGTATATAGCAGCAGAAGCAGCATCTTTTAAGACGTCCATTGTTTCAATTTCATTTGGGTTTAATCTAGGATCACCAGATTGTGGTACACCATCTACAACCCATAATGGAGAATTAGAACCTGTTAATGAAGAAATACCTCTAATTGTAATAGCGGAACCTTCGCCAGGCTCACCACTATTTGCTGATACACTTACCCCTGCTATTTGCCCTTGTAAAGCAGTTCCAATATCACTAGTAATTACGTTTTCAATTTCTTCAGCTTTTACTTGGCTTACAGCTCCTGTAAGTTCTTTCTTTTTAGCAGTTCCATAACCAATTACTACAACTTCTTCGAGTTCGTCGGTTTCAGGGTCCATTTGGACATCTAATTGAGGGCCAACAACTTTTTGGCTTACTTTATGCATACCTATATAGCTAAATATAAGCTCATCTCCAATGCTGGCTTGAATTTGATATACCCCATCAAAATCTGTTACAGCTCCGGTAGTTTTTCCGCTTTTTTGTAACACAACTGCAACACCTGGAATTGGTAAACCGTCTTCTGAACTAGTTACTACACCCTTCACAGTTATTGGAAGGTTCTGACCAAACAACGCTCCACAGAAACAAAGAAAAACGAACAGCAAACAAATGCTTCTTGGTTTCTTGGTATCATACGTACTTTTTAATTTCATACTTTTTGTTATTAGTTTTACTGTTTGTTATTCAAACAATTACAAATGAAATACATTTAATAATTGTCCTTGTTAATTAATTTTAATCTGGTATTGTCAGTCTTTGAGAAAACCTAAGATACTAGCTACAATACCAAATGGATAAAATTAAGTTTGATAGCCTTAAGTTCTTTAGCAATATTTATCCTTTAGTTATCAAAAATTACCCTAAATAATATATGAACCTATGTCTTATTAAAAATCAGATAATTTAGTGGCTACTATACTAGAAGATAATTTGATTACTATTATTTTTAGAAACGCATACAATTTTCAATTTATAATTTATTTCCTACGTAAATATAAATAAAATCTTACGTAAAGCTAAATAAAAATTAGGACATTAGAAAAAACTATTACTTAGAAACAAACGAAAAAGGTGCCAAAATAAAATTTGGCACCTGATACAAAAATTAAACTAAAAAAAATAATTAATCTACTCTATGAAGTATGGCTATTAACCCTAATATTCCCTATATCTTTGCAATTTTATCGATGGTTACTACATTATTCTCTGCCTTAACCATTAATAAATACAATCCAGAAGGTAAATTAGAAACATCAACCTTAAAAGATTTGTTTTTGCTAATACGTTCTTTCTTTATAGTTTTTCCTGTGAGGTTTACTATTTCAATATCGGCATGGTTTATATTTTTATTAAAATTGACTATGAAGTATTCCTTAGCAGGGTTAGGGTAAACTGTAAATAGTTTATCCAATTTATTCTTATTAAGGCTTAAGGTTCCCAACGTCCCTATATTCCCTGATACCCCAGCTGAAGTTTCATTAAACGCCCATAAACTATATCCAGTAGATTCAGAAGTTGTCCAATTTGCACTATTGTTAATACTTGCCCTTAATTGCCCTGGCGTACCAGATAATGGACCATTATAAATACCATGGTCTTGATCTGTACCAACCGCATTGGCATTTACGCCATTTGTTAAAGCAGTAGGAAGTGCACAAAATGTATTTCCACCTCCTGTACCCCAACCACCATTGGTATTTAATCCTGTAATCCATGAACTAGAATTTGGGTTAGTTGGTAAAACAAAAGGATCTACCTGATACATTAATATACCGTCTCCTCCTGTAGCCAGATCAAAATCACCATCACTGGTTTCAGTGGTTTTTCCAGTGTGATCATGTGAAGTTGAACCAACAACCACTTCGGTATTACCTGTTACTTGTTTTACTAAACCATCAGCATCTAATTTAAAAATATCTCCAGTACTAAATGATGCTCCAGCTGTCCATGTCCAAACATCATCTATACTATAGTCTCCTGTCCAACCATCTTGTGATCCTTTCCAAGATCTATTAGATATTGATATTTTAGTAGTAGCAGTTATATCCTTTAAAAGGATGAATGCCAGTGCTCCACTTCCAGACCCCGCTTTCCAACCTACAATAGCAATATCGCCTGCTGTTAAAGTTGTTGGCACTATAGCATCTAAAAGGTTAATATTTGCAGGTGTGCTATTTACTGAGCCTGTGCTAGTTGACTGTAAGGTAATTGTTATCATTTCGCTTATCTCATCTAAACCATCAACTACTGGTACTATAGTTATGTTTGCACTATTGTTTCCATTCAATATAGTCACAGTTCCAGATAGTGTACTGTAATCCGTAGTATTAGTTGCATCCCCACTAATTGTGTAGGTAATATTTATATCTTCACTAGCAGTAACTCCTTGCGGCAGACTCACTGTAAAAACACCATTGATTTCTCCTTCTACAGCATCTGTTATACCTTCTATGCTTATTTCACTTATTTCACTATCAAGCAATAGTAACGAACTTTCAAAAAGCCTATTGTAACCGGGTAAAGTACCGTCATTCCATAAAAAACTATGAGGGTGTCCAGAACCATTACCATCATTATCATACCATGCAGGTTTTACATCCTTGTACTCCGCAACATGTGCAATAGCCTGGTCTAAAATGTCTTGAATAATTTGCTCTGCATTAGGTTCAGTACCTCTAAGATCTGTAGTTTCTCCTGGATCATTTTGAATGTCATATAGCTTCCACAAACCATTACTACCTGTTTTAACAATTTTCCACTTACCCATTGCTAAACCACCGTTATGAAATCCGTTGTAAGGCCTCATAATTAACAAAGCTTCATCAGTTCTCGTATCATTTCCGGCAATTAAATCATCCATGAAATCCGTTCCGTCAATAATCTTTCCATTAGGAATTGTCCCTCCTGCAAGATTTACCAATGTTGGATATAAATCTAAAGAACTAATTTGATGATTATATGTAGCCGAAGACGTTATTTGAGCTGGCCAATGTACAAACATGGGCACTTTATGCCCTCCTTCTTTTACACTTCCCTTAAGCGCATCTAATGGATAATTTACTGCTCCTTTACTATATGTGTAACCTCCATTATCGCTTAAGAATATGATCACCGTGTTATTAAACTCATTTATATCTTTTTTAAGCTCTGTTACAATTCTACCTATATTAGTATCCATATTAGAAACCATAGTGGCATAAGTTATTCTGGCTTGTGTAAACTCTTCTATTTTTGCCTCTCTAGCCGCAGCAATAGCAGCATCTTTTTCTGGCTGAGTCATGGCATCAAAAGCAGCATCACCAATATCATCTCTTACGGCTTCTTCCATTTTTGAATCGCTAACTTGATTCGCGTTATACATGTAGCTACTATTTCTTACCAAAGTTTCAAAATTAGGATTATCCGTTTTAAACTGCGCTATTTCCGCAGCTGGTGCCTGCAATGGCGTATGTGGTGCATTATAGGATACATACATGAAAAAAGGATCGGAAGAAGCGGCATTTGTACTTATATATGAAATGGCTTCGTCTGTTAATACATCGGTTAAATAATCTTCATCTACAGCATCACTAAATTCAGTTTCTGCTACATATCCCCTATTTCTCCACAAAGGGTCTTGGTACTCATTTGTAACAGGATTACTACCTCCTAATCTATTATAATAATTGTCTTCATAGCCATTTTCAAAGTAGCCTTTTCCTCCACCTAAAAAACCAAAGAAATAATCGAAACCTCTATCTAAAGGCTGATAAGAACCTTCTTCAAACCCTAGATGCCATTTACCAATGGCAGCTGTATTGTAACCAGCATTTTGAAGTAATTTCGGGAAATAAGTTTCATTAGTAGGAATACCTAAAGTTGTGGTGATATTATTAGGTAAATTGTATTGTGCTCCAATTCTATGCGGCATCATACCTGTCATTATAGCTACCCTACTAGGCCCACAAAATGGATGAGCTACATGTGTATTTTTGCAAATAACCCCAGCATTTGCTAGGTTATCAATATTTGGAGTTGGTATAACTCCTAATTCTGAAGGAAAGCTTCCATCACGATTGAAACCTACATCTCCATATCCTAAATCATCTGCTAATATTACTATAACATTTGGTTTAGTGCCTGCAGTTTGAGCTTCTAAGCTCATGTTACATGCCATCAAAACTGCCATTAATATTATTGTTTTTAAGGTAAAATTTTTCATTTTTCTAAGCTTTACTCAATTATTATTTTTTTTGTTATTGTTCCAGCTTCCGATTTCAAAGAGATAAAATACACTCCTGATGTTAAACCTTCAAGAGGTAGTATTAGTGGATCTGCTTCTTTATTTTGATCTATAACTTTCACTCCAAAAATATTATAGATACCAACGTGATTAGTAGTGGGTGATGAGACATACAAATCTTTTGAAAAAGACATATTTATCGGATTTGGATAAACACTTATTCTATTAGAATCCTTGATATTATCTATACTTAATGTACCTGCTATACCAATATCTCCAGGACTGCTATTCAAGCTCTCATTATAACTCCATAAATTGTAATTTAAACTTTCGTCTGTAATCCAATTTGAACTATTATTAATCATATTTCTTAGCAAAGACATACTTCCTAACAGCTTTTCCTTATAAACTCCATTATCTTGGTCTGAACCTACTGCGTTTGCATTCAATCCATTTGTTAATGCGGTAGGAAGTGCACAAAACGTATTTCCACCTCCTGTTCCCCAACCACCATTGATATTCAACCCTGTAATCCAGTTTGAACTATTAGGGTCTGTTGGTTCAGAAAATGTTCCATAAACCTGGTAAACTAATATAGAATCTCCACTGTCTGAAAGATCAAAATCTGAATCATCATCTGAAGATGCTATTTTACCAGCCAAATCATGAACAGTATTACCAACCACAATTTGAGAACCTCCTGTAACGGTTTTCACCTGACCATCTGAATCTAAGACAAGAATTTCGCCAGAATTGTGAGCCATAGTTGCTGTCCATGTCCAAACATCATCAATACTATAATCTCCTGTCCAACCATCTTGTGTTCCCTTCCAAGACCTGTTAGAAAAAGAAATCTTTGTACCTGTTGTAATGTCCTTTAGCAACATAAAGGCTACTGCTCCATTTTCATTCCCTTCGGCTTTCCACCCTACTATTGCAATATCGCCAGCTGTAAGTATCGTTGCAGGGTCAGAAATATTAATTTGAGTAGGCGTTGTATTTATATTTCCTATGCTAGCTGATGTTAGAGTAATTACAACGGTTTCATCCTGTTCCACCTCATTGTCGTTCAAAACATTAATAGCAACAAGCGTACTATTACTACCACTTGCTATTGTTGCTGTTCCAGATAATGCAGAATAATCTACGTCCGGAGAAGCTGTACCTCCTACGGTATAGCTAATGGTTATATCTTGAGTAGCCAAACTGCCTTTAGGGAGACTTATTTTAAACTCCCCATTGGTGCTCGGTTCTGAAGCATTTGCTGTAGTGGTAACTGATATTTTGTTTTCTTGCCAAACCCGTATGTATTCAATTTCGTAATCAACCGGTGTTGTTAAATCTGCTTCTTCAGGTAAACCTAACCACCAAAAAGTCTCAGAATCTACCCATACCCAATAAGGCACATCGGTTACCCAAGCTTCTGGATCTGCTCCGTTATTCGTCACATCACTTTTATATATTTCACTAGTAAGTACACCGTCAATATAAACTTTTACGTATTCTGAAGTCCAATCAAAACCATATATATGAAAGGCATCTGCTGTATTTTCATTTGCTTGAATATTCTCGGTATAAGCAGGACCATTCCCATCAGGTAAATAGTAATAATTATTGGGATCCCAACTTATCATGTTAAACTTTAAACGTTTTCTCCAGGCAGCATTGGTTTTATGACCTCCAAACATCTCAAACATGTCCAATTCAGACTGAAAACCAGTTGTCCAAAAAGAACTGGTAACTTCTGCATTAGCTGCTTTACACATAATTTCCATATAACCATACTGAAATTGCTGCTTGCTTATTACTGCTGCTGTGGTGATGTTTTCAAAACAACGCTCAACTCCCCCTTCAGTTCTGCAATCGGAATCAAAAGGAAAACTAGGTTCCCATTTTGTTCTAATTTTTAGTTTCCCGTCTTCAACTAATGCATTATTTGGTGAAAACTGAGAGGGTTGTCTTCCTTTAAAATTAGATTTATAAATACCATCTTTCCCTTGAATTTGCCATTTTACTTCATCTAATGAAGCAGCTTCAAACTCATCACTGATATCTGTATTAAGAATCCATACTCCTGAATTTGAAGGATCGGAATTGGGATAAACTTGTGCTGAAAGTCGAATAGTTGCACAAGAACACAAGAATATAAGTACTAACAGGAATGCTTTTTTTCTAAAAAAATGCTCGTTTTTAAACATGACTATGGGGTTCTAAAATCAATTTCTTTCAAAATTAACTGTAGAATACACCATTTTCTAGTTAAAAGTTAACCTGTATTAAGTCTATATTATCCTTTCTTTAAATTATTGGTTTATAAATATTTCTGGATTAATTATTTAGTTATTCATTTTAATTACATCTACAAAAAGAGGACCAACTGCTAAGCGATCGGTTTTGAAATACGCATGAAAATTACCTTCTGAATTTGGTAATTTTACCTCATTAAAAGTTACTTTTTTCTGTCCTTTTTTAATGGTCTTTTTAAGGTGTAGCTTACCATATTTAAGATGTGCCTCTCCATCTGAAGTTATTTTAGGCAAATCCAATACAACCTTATACACGCCTTCTTCTGTACTTACTCGCCAATACCCCAACTGATTATCTTCAACTACGCGTGGACCTCCATAATCAAAACGAGAAATTACCCGCGGGCCTCCCCAATCAAAACGAGATAAAATGACCTGTGGTTGTTCCATAGTTCCAAGGTGTATGCGTTGAATTCCTTTTGCATCTCTTTCCTCACTAACTTCATCAAACCAATCATCATATTTTTCCAAAAGCATTTCAACTATCTCAGGATGGTCTTTGGCTATATTTATACGCTCACTAGGATCGTTTTCAACGTCGTAAAGCTCTAAATTTTTTAGCACATTCTTAAGTACAAAATCTGTAGGTTGATGTACAATACCATGAGGAAAATCGTGTGGACTTACCAGCTTATATTTTTGGGTCCTTACTGCAAAATGCATATACTTAAAGGGTGTAGGCCCATAATGCATTTGAACAAAAAACTCACGATTTTTAAGGTTTTCTGATTGGTTCTTAGTCCAAAGTGGCCATAAGGACTGTCCATCAAAAGCAACATCCTTTGGGGGCCTTACATTTGCTGCATCCAACAGCGTTGGTAGCACATCTATGATAGCTCCCATATTAGAGGTTTTGATTTTTGATTTAATTTTTTTAGGCCACATCACATAAAACGGAACTCTTATTCCTGCATCGTAAACACTTGTTTTAGTCCCTCTTAAATTCGCTACCCATCTACCTGGATAGGAATCATTTTTTGTTCTTCTATGGCGAGGTCCGTTATCGGACAGAAAAATTACTATGGTATTATCCTCTATTCCTAGTGATTTCAGGGTCTTAATAACCCTTCCAACATTATAATCTATATTATCCAACATACCATATGTAAGGGCATTGTCTTCATGCAAACCGATATCTCTGTAGGGTTGCGCTCGTTTTTCTGGGACTTGTAAAGGAAAATGAGGAAGGTTTGTTGCTAAATAGGCAAAAAATGGCTTACCATTCTTTTTTCTAATAAAATCGATAGTAGCTTCGGTGAAAATATCATCACAATAGCCTTCATATTTCTTTGGAATACCATTATGCTCTAAAACAGGATCAAAATAGGTGTTTCCCGCAGGTCCTGCAGCTTGACCAATGCCACCACCTCTATGAACCAAAGCCTCTTGAAAACCTTGATCTATTGGACGCATTGGAGCGTTATCCCCTAAATGCCATTTACCAAAAATACCTGTTCTGTATCCATGATCTCTAAGAATTTCTGCGATTGTAATTTCAGATGTATTCATAAAGTGATCTACTTGAGTTACAGCAGTTACTCCTGTTCTATAAGGGTACCTACCTGTTAAAAGCGCTGCTCTTGAAGCGGAACAATTAGGATATGAAAAAAAATGTGTCATCTCCAACCCTTGTTCCCCTAACGATTCTATTTGTGGCGTTTTTAAATAAGGATTCCCATGTGCCCCAATATCACCGTAACCCTGATCATCGGTCATCATGATAATTATATTCGGACTTTCTTGGGCTTGAGCATTATAAAACCCTAGTAAAAATGCAATGGGTAATAAAAAATTTAGTTTCATTGTGAATTTAACGTGTTATGTTTTAATAATTACCAGTTTGTAAAAGATCCATCTTTCCGCTTTAAACGCGGTGTCTCAACACTATTAAATCCTTCTTTTAGTGCCAGGTCTTCATTAAACTCTATTCCCAAACCAGGAGCATCTGAAACCTTGTAACGGTTCCCTTCTAATTTTGGTTGCACTGGATAATAGTTGATATCATCTAATCCTGGGTTTTCTACAGGTGTATTCATTTCTTCCAACCATGTAAAATTAGGACAAGCTGCTGCCAAGTGAATAGTAGCTGCCGTACAAATAGGACCAATTGGGTTATGAGGCAATAAATCTATGTAATGTGCTTCGGCCATATTCGCTACTTTCATGGCTTCTGTAATTCCACCAACATTGCAAACATCTATTCTGGCAAACTGCGTAATATTTTTTTCGATATAGGGTAAAAATTGCCATTTACTAGAAAACTCTTCTCCTATTGCAAAAGGTACATTTACCATTTTTCTTAATTCTTGATAGACTTCCGGCATTTCATCCCTAATAGGTTCTTCAATAAAATCTAAAGTCCCTGTTGGCATTCGCTGTAAAAAAGATACTGTTTCCGGAACAGATAACCTGTGATGATAATCTATTCCAATAGTTACTTTTGTTCCAACCTCTTTTCGTAATGCAGAAACCCAATCGGCTATAATCGTGATAGAATCTCTTGGCTCAAATTCTGAAGCATATTTTCCTTCTTCATATTCTGCAGGCGCTAAACGTAACATGCGCCAACCTTCTTTAATAAGTACTTTTGCTCTATCAATAAGTTCTTCTTTGCTACTAAATCGTAATGAAGCAAAACACTCTACATAATCACGCTGTTTTCCTCCAAGTAATTCATAGACAGGAACACCTAAAGCTTTTCCTTTGATGTCATAAAGTGCTATGTCTATAGCAGAAATAGCCGCAGTTAATACTCTTCCACCTTCAAAATACTGACCTCGGTACAAATCTTGCCAAATTGCACCTATTTGCCTTGGGTCTTTACCTATTAATAATGGACGGTAATGATCAATGGCACCGATAACCGCAAACTCCCTTCCTGTAATTCCTGAAGCACCCCAACCATAAATCCCAGCATCAGTTTCAACTTTAATATTTAATTGACTTCTACCTGCGATGTTTACTGGAAACACCTTTATATCTGTTATTTTCATGTATTCTTTTCTCTTTTACCTAGTAGTTACATGTAATAGAGCTTATCTCGACCTTTTCTATTTCCTAAAAAATGGCTAAAATTCGCCCATATTTCATTATTTTTTATGCATAGCGATGCCATGCCTTTCAAAAAGTGCTTAATCTGAACAAATTTCAACTCATTTTAGGTTAAAAACAAAGAGTCAAGATGAGTTCAATATTCATTAATGACAATTTTTTAGAATTTTTCTTCTAATGATTTTTTCACGAATCTATATCTTTAATTTCATCTCCAGATTCTTTTAACTCTATTCGTTTCACTTTTCCGACTACTAGTAAAAATGAAAGAAAACCTAATACTGTTAATGCGCCTATAAAAAATAAAGCAGGACTAAAATCGCCATCTTGCACTAAAACACCAATTACTGAAGGAACAATGACTGCAGATAAACCACCTATTAAGTTGAAAACGCCACCGACAAGCCCTATGATTCGCTTGGGAGCGATTAAGGATACAAAAACCCATGTAATTGAAGCTAAGCCATTGCCAAAAAAAGCAATGGTTAAAAAAAGTATAATCAAGAATGTGCTGTCTGTGAAATTAGCACCTATTATTAAAGTGGATAAAGATAACCCAATCAATACAGGAGCTTTTCTAGCAAACTCAGGTGTTTTTCCTTTTTTCACTAAAAAATCGGATGAAAATCCAGCTAAAAGCACACCACAAAAGGCAGCTAAAAATGGTATTGAGGCTAAAAACCCCGACTTTATAAAATCAAACCCTCTATATTCTACCAAATATGTTGGAAACCAAGTTAAAAAGAAGATAGACATGGAGCCCATACAAAATTGACCAATATAAATTCCCCATAATTTCCAATGTTTGAAAGCTTCAAAAAAGTCATCCCAATTAAATTTCTCCTTTTCTGTTGTTTTCTCAACTTTTTTAGCAAAACCACCTCCATCTTTAATCAATTTAAGTTCTGCCTCGCTCACCGTTTTATGTTGATCTGGGTCTCTGTAGAAAGCGTACCATACTACAGCCCAAACTATTCCAATAACTCCAGAAATAATTAATAACCCTCTCCAACCAACTTTATCTTGTATTAGGGTTAAAACCGGAAACAAAAATGCTAAACCGATAAATTGACCTGAAGTGTATATGGCAATTGCCGAAGCACGCTCAGTTTCAGGAAACCACTTTGTAACAATGGCATTATTAGCAGGGTAAGATGGTGCTTCAAAAACACCAATACTTGCTCTTAACCCCATTAAAACCTTAAAGGAGTTCACAAAACCTTGAAACAAAGTTGCTACGGACCATAAAAAAAGCATTAATGCATATAAAAATCGTAATCTAATTTTATCAACAATAATACCTCCAGGAATCTGCAAAGCGGCATAAGCAACACCAAACGCTGAGAAGATAAGCCCCATTTGCACGGTAGTAAGGTCAAGTGATTCGCTTATTGCAGATGCTGCAACAGAAATATTGGTCCTATCTAGATAGTTAATTACTACTGTTCCAAAAATTAAGGCTAAAATATTATAGCGTTTTTTTGTTGATTTTTTTGATGTCATTAGTTTAGTTGGTTTTTGTCAAAGCCCCTAAAGATAAAAAAAATACCGAAGACACTAAGACTTCGGTATTTAAAAGTTTATTTCGGTAATAATCTAATTTATATATCCAAAATTCTGAACTAAAGAAGGAACTCTTTCTGCATCAGCTTCTGGTATTGGTAAATAATACTGCTTATCAAACCATGGTCTTTCTACTACACTAACTTCTTCAAAAGTTAAATCTCCATTTGCTTCTTTCGTCCATCTTAACCCCATAATATCAAAACCTAAATGATCAGTATTTAGCCATCTTCTTTCATCAAAGAAGTTATGCCCCTCAAAACAAAGCTCAACACGTCGCTCTCTCTTTATAGCTTCTTTAAGAGCATCTCCTCCTACAGTAATATCTGGTTGAAGGCCTCTACTAGACACTCTATTAAGATAAGTACGAGCTTCAGCATCTTTACCTTGTTCCGCAAGAGCTTCAGCATAATTTAAATACATTTCAGCAACTCTAAACAAAACATAGGGACGGTCTGGAGAAATTCCATTAGTTTGATCTAAAGATTCATCATGAAACTTTCTAATATTATAACCTGTTTTAGAAGAGTGTTGAACATTCCCTGTTCCATTTGGAGAATCTAAACCATCTGGAAAAGCTCCTGTATCTTCAGACAAAGCATAATCTACTGGACGTCCTCTAAAATCAGTCCCTTGAAACAACAGGTTAGCATAATATCTCATTTCTCTGTTATCATTTGGACTTGTAGGCGTCACACCTCCAGTTGATGATCCATCATCAAAATTAAACTCTAAACTAAAATTATGGCTTGGTGAACTTAAAGCCCATCCACCATAACCATTAGGCGATTGTGCTTGATCTGGCAAGGAATTCCTAGCACTAAAGCCTCCTGTACCAACCTCATAAAGACCTGCAGCATAAGGTCTTGCAAATATCATATTTGAATTTGGAGATAAAAATAACTCTTGATATTCTGTGGCATTAGCGACTTGAATTAATGCATCATGTCCAACAAGATCTATTACCGCTAGAGCAGCTTTTTCTGCATCCTCCCATTTGCTTGCTACAGGGTAAGAATATAATTCTGTATTCATTGTTTGTGGCAATAAGCTAGGGTCATGTAAATCACTAGCCGCATATAATAACGTTCGTGATTTAACTGCTAAAGCAGCAACCTTTGTTGCTCTACCAAACTCACTATCAGGGCGTGTTGTTGGCAACACATCTGCTATAGCATCTATTTCTTGCACAATAAACTTTACACAATCTTCATAACTATCTCTTGTAAATTCAAAATTTCCTGTAAGAGAACTAGGCTCTGTTAGTATTGGAACACCTCCGAAATAGTTAATCAATTTTCTGTACAAATTCGCTCTTAAAAACCTTACTTCTGCTATCAATAACTCAGCTTTATCTGGATCTTGATCCATAGCTATACTTCCCTCTATATTAGCTAAAAACGAATTAGCATCCTGAACGTAAGCCCAATAATTCTGCCATTTTGTAGCAAAAACCAATCCAAAATTTCCTGGAGTCCAACCACCATCTCTTAGTTGATATACATTAACACGATTTTGAAAATTAAATTTAGCCTCAAAGGACCCTCCTTCAAGATTAACTCTTTGTCCCCAAAATTCATTTCTGTTCAATGCCCATCCTTCGGTACTATTGTAGATAGGAACAACAATTCCTTCAGCTTGATCAATATCTTGATAAATAGTTACCTGAGTAACGGAATCTTTAGGCTCTACATCTAATTTTTCTTCACAACTAAACATCGTGAAAAATATCACTAATAATGTTACTAACGATAAATGTATATGTTTCATATTATTTCTCATTATTTTATTTTTCTTTATATTATCTTTCATAACCTCTTAGAAATTAACATTTAACCCTACAGTAAAACTTTTTAACGAAGGATATGTACTATCTCTAAAATTATTATAGCCTGTTGCTTCTGGATCTAGACCCATATCATATATATCTGAGAACATTGTAAGGACATTAAATCCTCTTACAAATATTTTTACATCTCCAAATTTGGTAATGTCTTTTGAAAGTGTATACCCTAATTCAATTTCTTTTAAACGTAAAAAAGAAGCGTCTTTTAAATATAAATCTGCATATTCATCACCATTATTAGGGCTTGTTCCTGGTGTAGCACTTCGGCTTTGCCTACCACTAAAAGCGTCACCTTGAGCAAATGCTCTTGGGTAACTGGCATCACGGTTGTTTTCAGTCCATCTATCATTAAATACAAAATCTGGTTTGGCTCCTGACTGGTCAAAGAATACTAAAGCTTTCGCTTCTGCTTGCCCTTGTAAAAGGAAATTAAAATTCCAATTATTATAATTTAACCCTCCAAAAATACCGTATTGAATTTCCGGAACAGCAGATGCATCTACTCGAATTCTGTCATCAGAGCTAATTTCACCATCATTATTTGTATCAAGATAAATAGGATGACCTTCTACTGTGTTTTCTTTTTTAACTGCTGTAGCATCCACTTGCGCTTGGTCTCTAAATATTCCAGCTGTTGGATATACAATATAAGAATCTATAGATTTCCCTTCTCTCTTTCTATAGTCTGGCACTTCTGAAGACTCACCAAGGGCTACAACTTCACTTTGAGCATTTGTAAAATTAAAGCCAATATTATAATCAACTTTACCTATTTGGTCTTTCCATGCTAATTCAAACTCCCAACCAAAATTATTCACTTCTCCAATATTCTCATCTGGTACATTAGGTAATCTTAATCCTGAAATATCAGGAATAGATTGATCTCCTGTTAAAATATCAGATCTATTCTGGTAGAAATAGTTAATATCACCGCTTAACCTACTCTTAAAAAGAGAAAAACTTAAGCCAATATTCATCATATCTGCTGTTTCCCAAGTAACATCTGGGTTTGGAGCACCATTGCTACCAAATCCACCTACTTGTTGACCAGGTGTACCAAATACATAACCATTAGGACGATACCAACCAGCATTCTGTGGATTTGTTGGATATCCAAAGTTATAGGCATTTAGATATTGGAACTGACGAATTCTATCATTACCCATTCTAGACCAAGATGCCCTTAATTTTAAAGTATTAATCCATTCAACATTATTCATAAAAGATTCTTTATCTATAGCCCACGCTACTGCTACACCTGGAAATGTTCCATATTGGAATCCTTCAGCAAATCTACTTGACCCATCACGACGTACTGTTAAATCAATAAAATACTTTTTTTGGTAGTCGTAAGACAAAGAACCAAAGTAACTTAAAAAACCAAAATCTTCAGAAGTACCTCCAGTCGTTTGGTTGGTCGCTTCTCCTAAATCTAATTCCGTAATGGTATCAAATTTAAAACCTTCTTTTTGGGCGAAAAAGCTACGATTTTCTGTTCTTGAATGTTCGTATCCTACAAAGGCACTAATATTATGATCTTCACCTAATGTTTTGGAGTAATGAATTGTTGAATTAAACAATTCTTGATTGCTCTTATTATAAGTTTCTCTTAAAATTATATCTGAACCAACGTCATTCCCTTGAGATTCTATAAATTCTCCATTTACAAGTTGATAATATGACCAAGGTTTGTCCCAGGATGTTTCTTCGTAACTAGTTTGACTTAGACCTAAAAATCCTCGCAAACTTAAACCTTCGACCAATTTATCCAGTTTATAATCATAAGAAATTCTAGCTCTCAAATTATTAGTGATTCTGTTAACAAACCCAGATTCATTACTAGACATAATTACAGGATTTCTTCCATTTTCACCACCAAAACCTGGCAATCCGTTAGGGTAAACACCAACTAAATCTGGTCTATTTGTATATATATGCTTATAAATCACGCCCCTTTCAACACCTGGTTCATCAGACTCTCCAACTCTACCTGTTAGGTCTAATCCCAAATTAAAATCTTCAAATAATTTAATATCAATGTTAGAACGTAATTGATATTGTTTAAACTTCAGATCACCTGATCTGTAAATTCCTTTTTGGTTAAGCATATCTCCACTTACAAAGTAACTTACATTGTCGCTACCTCCAGATATTGATAAAGAATGTCTTGTTTCTGGAGAAGAATCTGCAAAAGTCAAGTCTGCCCAATCTGTATTTACAGCATTACTAATTTCTTCAGGTGTATGAAAATCTGGGTCTGTCACCAATCCTCCGCCATATAAAAATATTTCATTTTCGTAAGTCAAAAATTGTTCAGACGTCATTTGCGTTGGAAATGTAGAAAACTGAGATACTGAATACTGTGAAGAAAAGTTAAATTTAGGTTTTCCTGATTTACCTCTTTTTGTAGTAATTAAAATAACACCATTTGCTGCTCTAGTTCCATAAATAGCAGCTGCCCCATCTTTTAAAACAGATAAAGACTCAATATCCTGTGGTGCCAATTGCTGAAAAGACCCTGAAGGAATTCCATCAATCAATATTAAAGGCGCATTATTACCTGTAGTTGCTTTACCACGAATTAAAAGCGTGATATCATCTTCATCAGTAGAACCTGGATAACCTCCTCTATCGGCAACTATTAAACCCGATACTTTACCAGATAAAGATTTAGCAACATCTCTATTAGCCGTATTTTGTACTTCCTCTGAACTTACAGTACTTACTGACCCTGTTAATTCGCCTCGCTTTCTGGTAGAATATCCAACTACAACCACCTCATCTAACCCTGCAATGTCTGCTTCTAAAACAACATTAACAGTGGTATTATTTCCAATGGTAACTTCTTGAGTTTTGTATCCAAGGTAAGAGAATACAAGTATTGTATTATTACTTTCAACTGAAATTGAATAATTTCCATCAAAATCAGTTTGTGTTCCGTTTAACGCACCCTTTACCACAATATTTACACCTGGCAATGGCCCGTCAGCATCAGAGACCGTTCCAGAAACATCAATGGTTTGGTCTAAATTTGAAACTTTTTCAATTGGACTAGAATTTAGCTTGTCAGAAGCATTCAAATTGAACATTGAACTGCTTGCGTGAAGGCTAAATGTAGCTAAAGAAAAAACTCCTAAAATAAATTTTAGTTTTTTCATAAGTTAGTTTAGTTTTAGTTAATGAATGTTTAGTAAGGGATATGGTAAATTAAAGAAGAGTCACATTTTTTATGGCCATAAAAAATAAACACAGATTAATTAACATATCCTTAACAAAGGAAGACAATAAAATCACTTAAAAACTGTAAAATTTTACCTGAAAACAGTAAAATTTTACCAACTTAGACTATCATATGTTAAAAAAAGAAATAAAGAATTTCTTGAAACGAATTATCTACAAGATAGAGACATAGAGATACTTTGCTCGTTCATACCCAATCAAGTTGAGTGCAAGCTTTAACCTTTGGATCAAAAACAGAAATTCTGTTATTTAGATTCCCGTTTTATTCATTGCTTAATATTTTATGTAAATGAATTCATGAATCTTACAATTTTACGGGAATGGAATGGCAACTTCAATAGAAAGCCTGCCTTTGCCAGTCTACCAAGCCAAAGGCATGGCAGAAGTAGAGCTTCGGGGAATTTTTTTCAATTAAACAGCCTCTCTATACTGTTTGGGTGTACTACCCATTATTCGCTTAAATTGTTTGTTGAAGTTTGTGATGGAGTTGTAACCTACTAAAAAACAAACGTCGTTAACTGGTAGGCTTTCTTGAACTAATAAACGAGAAGCATTCCTTATTCGTACTTCATTCAAAAATCCCGTAAAGGATTTGTTGGTTTTTTTCTTGAAAAATCGACAAAATGAATTTGGTGTCATACATGCAATGTCTGAAACATCTTCAAGAGCAATAGATTTTGAGTAATTATCTGATATATATCTCAGCACCCTATCAATTCTGCGAGCACCTTTAGGCGTATACTGCCTCATATCTGAAGAGGATAACATTTGCTTTTCATTAGTAATGGAAAGCTCATAAAGAATTCCCAAAAGTTTTATAAACTGCTCTGTATGTTTAATGTTAGTTATAGACAGTATATCTTCTCTCAGTTTATTAGAAATATTACTCCCAAAACTTATTCCATATTTGGCATCAGATAACATTCTATTAATCTCAGCAAATTCAGGAGCTTCAAAAGTATTTTCTCCTATAAAGTTTTTATAGAATTTAATAACTACAGTTTTCACGCTTCTTTCGCTGTCTTCAGCGTAATAAGAAACATCATTTCGCCATAAATGAGGTAAATTTGGACCAACTAAGACTAAATCCCCAGGTGTAAAATGCTCAACGCTATCTCCAACAAAACGAATTCCTGTACTTTTAGAAATGTACAAAAGTTCAAATTCCGGGTGGTAATGCCAAGAAGAATCAAGGCAAGGCTTTTCTTTTGTGATTATATTCAGTCGAGAATTTGAAAAACTATCTGTATTTTTTAGCACCAATTTCATATATCAAATATACACTATTTAATCTTATAATTCACATTTTTAACAGTTACGTGAATCTAAGAAGAAATTATTGCCCCTAAATTAATGTGAACTCGACCTGATTTTAGAACTAAAAAAAATGATTTTCAGTTTTTTAAAACATATAACAAACGGTCTTTATTATTCGAATATCAAGGAAAGTAATATATGTTTTATTTGAAGATACATGGTATAACTAATGAGGAGAGTCCCTCGTCCCTTTTGAAATTTTTCCTCACTTTTTTCTTACTCTATTGAAATAACAAAAATCTAAATTTCATCATCTTAATACGCAAGACTATGTTGGAGTTTATATAGAAAAGGCTAAATTATTACACTTATTCTACACGAAATGTTTTATCAAAATGTGGCATTCCGTCTGCTTTCCAGTCCTTACCCGTTTTTTCATCATGCCACCATTGAGGCTGAATATTAGTTTTACTCCATTTTTCTAATTCAGAAACTAAACTTCTAAGAATTTTAGGGTGTTTGTTGCTCAAATTTTCACTCTCTTCAATATCATTATTAATATTAAAAAGTTTCCATTTTTGCTTGTATGCCTTTAAAGCCTTCCAATCATCTTTTCTTACTGCAACATCTGTAAAACCATTTCTATGGCGCATTACAAAAACATTCTCATCTGGCCGTGGATTTTTATTAGACATGAAATCTTTCCAGATATCTTTACCATCTAATGCTTTGTTCTCAGGAATTTTGGCTTTTGCCAAATTAGTAAGTGTAGGATAAAAATCTAATGCAGATACTGGATAGTTATACTTTTTACCACTTGGCACCACATTTGGCCAATGGAAAAACATCGGTACCCGAAAACCTCCTTCATAAACACTTCCTTTTCCATTTTTAAGCGGATAATTTGTTGCTCCTGCTTTCGTTTTTCCACCGTTATCACTAAAGAAAATAATTAGTGTATTATCAAATTGATTCGTTGCTTTTAATTGATCGACTATTTTCTTTATCCCCCTATCTACAGCATAAACCATTGCTGCATATGTTCTACGTTTTTTATCTTTAATATGTTCAAATAATTTTAAATCTTCCTTTTTTGCTTCTAATGGCGTATGAGGCGCATTGTAAGACAAATACAAAAAGAAAGGATTATCTTTTTTTTCTGCTGCTTCTCCTATAAATCGAACAGCTTCCCTTGACAAACCATCGGTTACATACTCCGTTTCGTCAACTTCATTACCATTATGCTCCAATGGATGCAAATAATCCCAAATAATTTTTTGACCACTTTCTTTCTGCCTCTTATAAGCTGCCTTAAATTGTTCTGGGTGATAGTTATGACCGCCCCCTAAGAACCCATAAAAATCATTAAATCCTCTTGAATTAGGATGATACTCAGGATTTGCTCCTAAATGCCATTTCCCCATTAAACCTGTATAATAGCCAGCATTTTGAAGCACTTTACTTATAAAAATCTCGTTAGTATCTATTCCTTTTTTAATAGTTTCACCACTATTTGGAGGCAAATTGAATTGCGCTCCTATTTTGTGCGCATATCTTCCTGTCATTAAACTGGCACGACTTGGCCCACAAAAGGGATGTGCCACATAAGCGTCTGTTAGAATCGTTCCACTATGTGCTAAAGCATCCAAGTTAGGAGTTGGAATATCTTTTGAACCATTAAAACCAACATCCGAATACCCTAAATCATCACAAAGAATCATCAAAATATTTGGTTTTGAAGGTGTCACAATTTTTTCAACCGCTTTATTTTTAGAGGAATGATCATTGCTCTTTGCACTATTACAACTTAATAGAATAATGGAAATAACGAATATAGAGGATGATTTAAAAAACACAGACATTGTAGAGAAATTAATTGATTAAAGGGTTTGAAAACGTGTTTTCAAACCCCTAAATACTTAAACTTGTTATTTATCAGGGTTACTTTATAGATTCTTTATCTCTTCTCGCATCTTCTTCAGAAAAGGTGCTATTTCTGCATACGGCTTTCCTACCAACTCAGCAAAATAAGAATTGAAGTTTTTACTAGCTTCACGTGTTTTTTCTTTTCGCTGTTCTTTAGTCAATTCGCCATTTTTCACAGCTTTATTAGAATTCACAAAACTCATTACCATTTCCATTCTTTTCTCTTTTAGCTCCTCTTTTTGGTCCTTTTTAAGACCAAACTCTTTACCTGCTTGCTCAACAAAATAATCGTTTTGTTTTTCATGCCATTTACTTTGTCCATAAGTTGTTGCAGAAAAAGAAACTACTAACAATAATAAAATGATTTTTTTCATAATTTTCAATTTTCAATTATTATACACTAACACCTATATTATTGGTTGGAAGTTTTTTATCGCTTTTGCCAAACCCTAATATATTCTATCTCATAATCTAAAACACCATCATTCTTTAAGTGTTCTGGACTTTTAGCTTCTAACTCCTCTTTACTTTTAGGCACATCATGCCAAGGAAAAGCTTCTTGATCTACCCAAAGGCTAATAGGCCTATCTGCTACATAGCCATTATAATCTTCTGGTAAGGTTATTTTTGTTCTATTTTTCTTAGCCCAAGCTGTAACTTCTTCTGCTGTTACTTCAGAAAATAATTTACCATCCACATAATATTTCATGCCATTTTCGTTCCACTCAATACCAAAGATATGAAAATCATCAGCGACTCTAAAACCTAGGTCTTTTCTTTCTGTGTAAGTTGGTTTTCCTGTAACAGGTTTGTTCCAATCTCTAATAGACCACCATAATTGACTATCTAAATGTTTTTTATTAGGATTACCTGTGCCGCCAAACAATTCAAAAAAATCAACCTCCAATCGTTCTCCCATGGCCCAAAATGCACTGGATATAGGTCCGTCTGCTGCTTTACTTTTTATTTCTATGTAGCCATATTTAAATTCATTTCGTCCTATAAAACAAGCTGTAGTAATGTTTTCATAAGGCATTGCTTCTCCAAAAACAGGCTTTCTAATTTCAGGGCTAAATGGAAAATCGGGTTCCCAGCGTGTTTCAAGAATTAGCTTACCACCTTCTAAGCGGTAATTTTTACCTGAAAATTGAGATGGTGCACGCCCTTTCCAAACCTTTTTATTTGGCTTATCCGGATGTTTATAAAACGGTTTGCCATCTTCAAACTTCCCGACAATATACCATTTTTTTTCATCAATTTCTTTAG
This sequence comes from Flavivirga abyssicola, assembly GCF_030540775.2. Taxonomy (GTDB): domain Bacteria; phylum Bacteroidota; class Bacteroidia; order Flavobacteriales; family Flavobacteriaceae; genus Flavivirga; species Flavivirga abyssicola. Next base: position 398,459 of record NZ_CP141266.1, read on the forward strand.
CATCAAACTCATCACTTACATGAGGATTCAATTCCCAACCTCCTTTGTTTTCCGGGTCTGTATATGGCAAAAATGTAGCGGTAGCAGATGCAGGTGACTCTTTAGATGTCTTTGCAGAGTTACAGCTTGCGCAAAATATAAGCACATGAGCTACTATTGTTGTAAATAAAACTGTTCTTTTAAATTTTGCTATCATTTTTCTTTTGTAAATCACAATAATGTATAATTATTTTTGCCATACTCTTACATATTCAATCTCATAATCTGCTGGTAAATCTGCTTCTTCTGGTAAGCCTAACCAAGGAAATGTCTCAGAGTCAAACCAAATGTGATAAGGAACATCTGTAACCCATCTATCGGCATCGGAACCATTTCCGGTAAGTTCTGCTTTTGTAATTGTACCATCTGGATGTAATTCTCCATCGATATAAACCTTTATAAATTCTGGAGTCCATTCAAAACCATATACATGAAAATCACTTGCTGTTTCATGATCAGCTTGGATATTTCTAGAATGAACAGGACCATTACCTCCAGGTAGATAATACGCATTATCCGGTGCCCAGCTTATAATATTAAACTTAAGTCTTTTTCGCCATGACGCATTTGTTTTATGACCTCCAAACGTTTCAAACATATCAAGTTCAGATCTTTCACTACTGTTAACTGACTTTGCATTTGTTGTCCAAAAAGAACTCGTTATTTGTGCATCAGCAGATTTTGATTTAATTTCCATGTAACCAAACTTGAAAACACTTTTGCTTATAACTGCGGCTGTGGTAATGTTTTCAAACTTCTCACCAGTATTAGGGTTTGTTTTAGGTGAAAAATTGTAATCTGGCTCCCATCTTGTTTGTATTTTTAATTTACCATCTTCTAATCTTACATTATCTGTAGAAAACTGAGAAGGTGGTCTACCTACAAAATTTGATTGGTACTCCCCATCACGCCCTTGAATTAACCATTTATTTTCATTTAAAGCCCCTGCTTCAAACTCATCACTCATTTGTGTATTCAAAATCCAATTACCTTCATTTAACTGATCAGATAATGGTAAGCCATCATTAATTTTTGGTTCCTCTTCCTTAGGCTCTTCTTCTTTAGGTCCTTCTTCTTTAGGGTCTTCTTCAATGGTGTCGTTATCGCTACTGGAACAAGCATAAAACAATAAAGACACTATACTAAATATTAGCATGACTTTGCTAAACTTCCATGTAATTTTCTCTTTTTTCATCGCTTTCTCTTTTTCATGTTAGTTTTGGGATAATAAGTTTCGTCCTCGACCAATTAATCCAAGGCCGCAGAAACTCGTTTCTTTACTAAGTAATCTTCTAAGGCTAAATGCGAACAATCATGGCCAATACCACTATTTTTGAATCCGCCATGAGGCAGATAAATAGCATACTTAACACCATTTATTTGTATTTCTCCAAACTCTAATTCCTCAGTAAATCTTGCAATTCTTTGATGATTGTTTGTGAAAATATATGATGCAAGTCCAAATTCTGTATCATTTGCCAATTCAAGAACCTCATCATCCGTATCGAAAGGCATAATACCTGCAACCGGTCCAAAAGTTTCCTGTCTAAAAAGCTTCATATCTGTAGTAATTCCAGACACTACTGTAGGCTCCATCCAATAACCATTTTCTGGTAATCCTTCAGGAATCTTTCCTCCATATTCTAATTTACCACCCTTGCTAACGGCATCATCTACCAAATCAAACATACGATCTCTGTCCTTCTTACTAACAACAGGCCCCATAAACACATCTTCATTCTCCTTAATACCAAATCCAATTTTTAATTCTGAAGTTTTCTGAACATAAGCTTCTAAGAATTTTTTATAAATACTTTTATGAACAAAAATCCTGTTTGCAGCTACACAAATTTGACCTGTATTTCCAAACTTTAAGCCAATAGCAAGATCGACAGCTTTATCAAAATCTGCATCTTCAAAAACGATAAACGGTGCATTACCTCCCAATTCCATTCCAAGTTTCTTAATGGACGTTGTACTATCAGCAATAACTTTTTGTCCTGTTGTCGTTGAGCCAATCATAGTTAACACAGCTGGAATTGTACTGGTTGTTAAAGTAGTCGCTACTTCGCTACTTGGACCTGCAAGTATGTTTATAACACCTGCTGGAAATTTAATATCGTTTAAAATTTCTCCAAGCATATAAGTTGATAACGGAGAATATCCTGATGGCTTAATGATTATTGAACATCCAGCTGCTAGCGCTGGTCCCAATTTATATCCAACATTAAGCAATGGAAAATTCCACGCTAAATAAGCAACAACGACTCCCGCTGGTTGCGATATCATCTTATGAGTGTGTGTATTTTCATAATCTGGGATTTGTTCTTCTCTTAAATTTTGCATGGCGCTAGGATACCACTCTAAGGCTTCTGTAAGCCTGTCTATATCTTCTTGGGAACCAGCATAGGTTTTACCCATTTCATGAACCATTGCCGTACGCAACTCATGCTCTTTATCTAAAATTGCTGTACGCAATTTAAGCATCCATTTAGTGCGTTCTGCCAGAGATAACTTGGACCAATACTTAAATCCTTTCTGAGCAGCTTTAAGAGCCAATTCTGCATCTGCTTTCCCTCCTCTTGCTACCTGAGCAATAGATTCCCCAGTAGCAGGACAAATAACATCATCCTTTTGCCCGTCATGTGCATCGATTAATTCACCATCGATGTAAAGTTTTTTATATCCGTAATTTTCTGTTTTCATTTTCAATTCTCTTTCTCGAATGAGGTTAAAGTAATTTCATTAAATTTTCATTTTCACCAAAGAAACATGTCTATTTAACTTTGTAAATTTTCTGAATTTCTTCTGTATTACCTGTTGGAACGGAAGCATATTTATTCAAAACATCTTCATCAATATCAATTCCTAGTCCTGGTCTTTTAGGAACTTCTATCATGCCATCTTTCATTTCGATAGATGGAAAACACAGCTTGTCTCTCAATCCATTTTCGGTTTGGTCATATTCCATTAAAAAATCTGGCTGGTACATTCTTCCAGGAACAGATTCTATATTGGAGATAAAGTGAAGGGCAACATGTAATCCAATAGCTGTTCCCCAAGTGTGAGGAATTAGATCTACACCATTTGCACTTGCCAAAGCGCCAATACGTTTTGCCTCGGTAAGTCCTCCACTGGCACAAATATCTGGTTGAATGATATCTACAGATTTGCTTGCTATTAATTGTTGAAATCCAAATCGTAAATATTCACATTCCCCTCCAGAAATTGGAATGGTTGTTTTTTGCCTCAACTCACTATATTGGTCATAAAATTCTGGCGATAATGGCTCTTCAAACCAAGCGATATCATACTGTTCTATCTTTCTTGCAAGTTCAGTTGCCTCTCTCAAAGTATAGGCGTGGTTAGAATCTACCATTAATTGAATTTCCGGACCGATAATTTCACGCATAAGCTTAACGTTCTTCACGTCCTCTTTTATACCTAAACCTACTTTCATTTTCATCGCCTTAAAACCTTGAGAGATATAAAGTTTTGCTTCTTCCTCAAAAGTTTTAGTTGGGTTTTTATGATCTGTAAAGTAAAGCCCAGTCGCATAAGGACGAACTTTTGAACGATGAGCACCTCCAAGCAAAGTAGATATAGGTAAGTTTAAAAGCTTACCTTTTAAATCCCATACCGCTATGTCAATTGCACTCATTGAAGCCACTAGTATTCCCCTTCTAGCAAAATCAAGTGTTTTACGATACATTGTATTCCAAACAACTTCGTTTTCAAGTACATTTTCTCCTACTACGAAAGGTTCTAAAAGCTTAATCCCTGCCTCTAATACTGATGCTGGGCCATATCCTTCTCCCCAACCATAAGTACCATCTTCAGCAGTTACTTTTACTATGCAGATACACCTTTCGGAATATTCCCATTGTGAGAAGAAAAAACTCTTAGACAATTTGTCCTTTAATACGAATGTCTCAATTGATTTTATTTTCATATTGTCTATTTTATAAGAAGCTAGATATCATTAAACTTTTTAATATAGTTTATGAACCTAACTCTTTAAATTCCATGTATTATCAAATTCTTATTTATGTACTACTCTGAAATTCAAAATAAGCCAATAATAACGCTTTCAAAACAATTAAATTTACCATGTTCTGGTATTATTTTACCCTGTTTAAATCGTATTAATGCAAGAGATTTACAACCTACAATACCAAAAATAAAGAATAAAATCAACATTAAATGGCTTGTTTTTTTTAAGCAAAAACCACAGTAATTTAAATCAATAAGATCACTAATTCAATTGAAATTGTTTTTATGTTTAACTCTATTTATAATAGAAGAGATCATTTAATAATTAATACTATTATTTTTAGAACACACTAGTTTTTTCTAAGCCCAGCCTTCTCCTTTTTTTAGATGTTACAATCTTAAGTTCATGATAATTGAGACCAGAATCAACACAAAATATTACTTTAATGGTCTTGGTTTCCAAAGGTAAAACCAAACCGAAAGCGCAATGGATACAATTATACCTACTGTATAAGATAATTTATAATCTAAACTAAACCCTTCCGGAGCTACTAATATATAAGTGGTAACTACTCCTGACATAAAAGCTGATGGTATTAAAATAAACCAATATGTTTTGCCTTGTTGTTTAACATATACTGCGATTGCCCAAAGGACTACTGTTGCCAGCATTTGGTTAGACCAACCAAAATAACGCCATACAATAGCAAAATCTATTTGAGTTATCGCCAATGCAACAACAAAAATTGGAATTGTAATGACAAAGCGCTTTAATAATTTAGATTGGTTAAAGTCAAAAGCATCTGCAATGATTAATCTAGCACTTCTAAAAGCAGTATCTCCAGAAGTAATTGGTGCAGCAACTACACCAAAAATAGCAAGAATACCTCCTATTTTCCCCAAAGTAGTGTTACATATAATATTTACCACCCAAGCAGCATTATGGCCTTCTTCAGCCATTGTCGCTCCAAGTTCTCTAACACCACCAAAAAACGCCATGGCTATTGCTGCCCAAATTAATGCCACAATACCTTCAGTAATCATAGCTCCAAAAAACACTTTTTTTCCTTGAGCTTCATTGGAAATACAACGTGCCATAAGTGGAGATTGTGTAGAATGAAACCCAGAAATAGCACCACAAGCAATGGTTATAAAAAGTAACGGAAATATAGGGTAGGTTTCTGGATTAGCATGCATATTCTGTAAATTTTGAATTGATAATTCAGGAATTGTATAATCCTGAAAAAGTAACGCAAAAAACAAACCTACAGCCATGATTAGTAATGATATACCAAAAAGAGGATACACCTTACCAATCAGCTTATCAATAGGGATCATAGTTGCCAATAAGTAATACACAAATATGATTAAAATAAGAATTGAAGTGCTCATACCTGTAAGCTCATGTAGAATAGTTGCAGGCCCTTTTACGAAAACCACACCAACCAAAATAAGGAGCACAACAGAAAAGATTCGCATGAAATACTTGATGCTTGTACCCAGATATTCTCCAACAATTTCAGGAATACTATCGCCACCGTGCCTGATAGAAAGCATTCCTGAGAAATAATCATGTACTGCACCAGCAAATATTGACCCGAAGACAATCCATAAAAATGAAACAGGTCCCCATAGAGCTCCTGCAATGGCACCAAAAATGGGACCTAATCCGGCTATATTTAAAAACTGAATTAAGAAAATCTTACTTAAAGGAAGTGGTACAAAATCGACACCATCTTCTTTTGATATAGCTGGAGTTGTTCTTTTAGGGTCTGCTCCAAATTTTCGTTCTATATAGTTACCGTAAATAAAATAGCCTAGAATTAAAATGACTATACAGGTTAAGAAACTTATCATAGTATATTTGCGAGATTAAAGTCTACTTTTATATTTTTCATAAAATGCTTGAAGTTGCTTGCTTTGCTCCAGATTAAGTTCTTGATTTTTTAAAAACCAATATGACCGCCTTGCAATTAAAATATTTGTTTCTAATAAAGGAAATACATTTTCAATAACCACTTTTGAATTTGGATTTTTATTTTCCATTAATCCTAATAAAAGTGAGACCTCTTGATAGGAACTGAGTTTGCTTATTTCTGAACTGAAACCATCTAAATATGAACTTGGAATGTCAAAATTCGTTTTCCTTAAAGATTGTATAGCTGCCAATTTCTGTTCTTTTTCGCCTTCAAAAAATAGTCTTTTTGTAGCGTAAAAATATAGTTCTGGAGACGTTATTTTTAAATAATTAAATACCGTTCTTAGTAAAGTGTTGTCTTTTAAGGCCTTTTTTATGATAGTATCAATAACTGGTTTTGTGTACAGACTCCGATTTTGTAATTCTCTCAAGGCAATATGAAAATAGGCGTTATTTTCGTGTAAAATATAGTCTTGAAGTTGTTGATCTGAAGCTGATAACCCGGTTTGGTTTTTAATTATAGAAATCACATTTCCATTTGCCCAATGCCATAATGTAAAACAAGTTAAAGCCGCTCCTGGTACGGTGTCTTTTTCGTCAAGTTCTAATGCTGTTGCTCCAGAAACGGCATCTACATCTTCGTTACCATGCTCGTCAGGAACGGTTAATATCTCATCAATATAAACGTCTTTAAAAGGAGAATCATCATTTGCTAATATACTTTGAAGTTTTATGTAATCTTTGGATTCAAACAAATCAGCTTCATATTTTTCTAGGGTTTCTCCTTCTGCTAATTCATATTTTTTATATACACCAATGGCATTCCAATAGAGTTTTACAGGTATAATTTTACAAACTTCCTCCAAACAAATTACAGAATACACATTCATGGTATATTCAATAGGTAGTCCTTCTTCATTTTGAATTTCTTCAAGAATTGTTTTTACAGGCTCTTTTTCACCTGGATGTTTGACAGTTACTTCGTGAGATACTATTTTGTATGTGTTTTGTTCCAGTTTTGGACTGTTGAACAACACAATGGGAATTAGTATCCACAATACTATTTTAAGCAAGTTTATCATATTTTAAGTGCAAGGTATAGCCTTAAATTTTATGCCAATTAAATGTTTTTTAGTTCTCCTCAACTCTAAGCATAACAGCGCACTTCAAAAAGCTTAACATCTTTTGCCCCATAAGTTTCAGTCATTTTAATTCTTACAGCAGTTGTTTCTATAGTATCGAAATTAAACTTAATTAGTCGTGTTTTATTATTTTCTATGGTTCCAAGTTTTGTCCATTGTCCATTTACTCGCCCTTCTAAAGTTAGCGCCTTTAGCATTTCTTTTGGTACATGATTTCCATATAAATCGTTATTCCTACTATCCTTACGCATCATAATGTTGCGTTTTACGTTAGTATCACATTTCAATTCTACTTTAGATAAAGAAATTGGAGATTCCCATTCTAATTGAACTTCAGCTGATAACCCGTCAGATTTCCAATGATTTATTTTGCCATCAATATCTCTAGATATACCATTAGTTAAATTTTTAGCATCTCCTGATGATGTTGTAGACCCAAAAATTAAGCTGGCTTTTTTTGCTAAATCATTTGAGTCATTCGCTGGTCGCTTCGGGATGAAAACATCATCTCGTAATAATTGCTCTTGCAGTTCATTGATATATGTTTTACCAACTTCTCTTGGTAGCACATTTCTTTTGTTACAGATCGTTGCAGCAGTTCCAACTGCTTGTCCTTGTAAAGCACAAGTTGCCATAATTCTACTAGAAGATAAGGCAATATGTGTTTGACTCACGTTTCGTCCTGCAAACATTAAGTTAGAAACATTTTTAGAGTATAGACTTCTAAAAGGGAATTGATACACTTCCTTAAAGTGATAATGGAAATAACTAGGTGGCTCCGAAATATTTTCAATACCTCCTGGATTGTGCTCATCTAGAGACCAACCTCCAAAAGCTACGGCATCTTCAAAATGCTTATGTTCGGTCATATCACGTTCAGAGAGAATATAATCGCCTATAAAACGACGAGATTCTCTTCGTCCTGGTAAAGAACCTACCCAATCCAAAGCTAAATTCTCTGCTTCTGGAAAATTTCCAGAGTTTTTAATATAATCCCAAACACCATGTAAATACCCCATTAATTTATGTCTGTTTTTTTCAGCATCAGCAATAATATCGTCGTCACTACCTACTTCTATCCACCAGATTCCTTCGTGGAATCCTGCAAATTTTCTTCTTTTATGACCACCTTCATGTGTGTATTTAATGGCAAAAGACGGTGGACTGTATTTCATTGGTTTTCCCATATCTGTTGAAGACATTAAAAGGGTAGCCCCCATTTGCCATCCATCTGGTTCATCAGGTGCGTAAGTTTCGTTAAACTCGGCTTTTCCTTCACGTCCCGTTCTATATTCTGCACCAGACGTAGCGGCTAATAAACCATCGCCTGAACAATCAATAAATATAGGGGCGTTGATAGTATATAACATTTCAGTAGTGGCTTGCCAACATAAAGCAGATTTTATTTTATCACCATCCATCACAGCTTCTATGGCTTGTGTGTTTAGCATTAACTCTAAGTTAGGTTCTCGTACCACAAAATCATACATCACATGATCAAAAACAGGGAATGATTCCTGTTCGTTTTCAAAACGATTAAGAAGTAACAGTTCTTCAATAATACCTGTTTCGCGCTCAGCTTTTCCTTTAATATTATTTACTCCATTTAAATGAACGCGCATTTCACTAGATGCATTTCCACCTAAAACAGGTCGGTCTTGAACTAATACTGTTTTAGAACCATTACGCGCAGCAGCGACAGCAGCACAAATACCAGCGGCTCCACCACCAATAACAGCAACATCATAACTGACGGTTTGTTTTCTATTTGGGGTTCCGGATTTCCCGGTTCCTAAATGGTACCATTTATCTTCAACCTTATCATAAGCCATATCTTTTGAACCAGCGCATGATGCTGTAACCATTGGAATAACTCCTGCAGCAACAGCCGCTTTGGTCCCTTTTTTAAAAAATTCTCTTCTTTTCATGTATTAATATGAGTTTAGTTGTGACTTTATATTTTTGGGGTATTGCCTTTCCATCCTTTATTAAACTGAACCATAAGTTCTGCAACTAATTTCGGATGTATATCTGCTATATTTTTAGTTTCAAATGGGTCTGTTTTGTGGTCATATAACTCAATGAAAACAGGATCTTTTTCAGGATCGGTTCTGTCTTTCCAAACTATAAAACGATAGTCTTCTGTTCTCATCGCATAGCCCATTAAATTATTTTCAAATAAATTTCTATCCCATTTTTCACCTTGTTGTTCGATTATACGTTCTTCAACTTCTTCAAGGAGCGGTCCAAAATAGGTCTCGCGCATTGCCGGTCTAATAGGAAAAGCACCCCATTCTCTTAAGGCAGGGGACGGAAATTGACTAAACGCTGCAGATTTCCAATCAGCATTAGGGTTTTCGATCAACTTCTTAAAGCTTGTACCTTCAACATGAGCAGGGATTTCCAAACCAGTTAAATCTGCTAAAGTAGGGTACATATCTATTAATTCTACCAAGGCATTGGTAGTTTTACCCTGACTTCCTTCTGGCATATCAGGTGTCCAAATCATCATGGGTACGCGCGTCGCTATTTCATAATTAGTGGCTTTACCCCAAATACCCATATCTCCTAAATGCCATCCATGGTCACTCCAAACTATTATAATTGTATTATCCCTAACTCCTGCTTCTTCGAGTGCAGCAATCATTTTTCCTATTTGTGCATCTACATAACTCACGCATGCTAAATAAGCATGCTTTAAAGTAGTAGCTAGTTCTTCATCAATTTGTCCTTTTTTAGGAATACCACTTCGAACTCGTAATTCAAATGATGGATGCAACCCCATAGTAGCTCCATTTTCTGGACTTTCGGTTTGCGTTGATAGTTTTATTTTTCCCCTGTCGTATAAATCCCAGTATTTTTTAGGAGCTACCCAATTAAGGTGTGGTTTATTAAATCCTAATCCCAGGAAGAAAGGTTTCTCTCCTTTAGCAAGCATTTCTTTCATAGTAGCAATGGCCAATTCAGTATGATAACCATCTCTATAGGTATTGTCAGGTACATCTGCACTTTCATAAGCTTGTCCCATGGCAAGACCATACTTGGCAACCTTTCCATATTTTTTTACCATTGCTTTTTTTGTTTCTGCGCGTTCCTTCATATTCTCCTCTAGCGCAAAACCAACAGGTTTTTTAATACCCTTTGATGTCATACTATCTTTTGCGGGTTCTCTACTCCACGATTTTTCATCATCCAAATCGCCATGATGAAATATTTTCCCTGCATAAACTGTTTCGTAACCATTATTCTTAAAATACTGAGGGAGTGTGACTACATCAGGGTTTACTTCTCTAAATTTTATGTAATTATGAAAAACACCACTGGTTTCTGGTCTAATTCCTGTTAACAAACTTGCTCTTGAGGGACCACAAATTGCTTGTTGACAATACGCATTTTCAAACAATAACCCTTGAGTTGCGAGTTTATCTAAATTAGGGCTAACTGCAACATCAGAACCATAACAACCTAATTCTGGTCTTAAATCATCAATACCCATAAATAGTATGTTGGGTTGCTTTGGCTTTTTCGATTCTTTTGAACAACCTTGAATTGTTAGACAAAAAAACAAAAAGACGGCTAGCTTAAAATAATTCATATGCTTGTTATTTGATTCTTAAATTTGATATCATTACTATTTTTCTAGAATACACTATTCCAATATTAATGGTAACCAAACACTCATTTCTGATTCTCCTCGATTTGACCATGCAAAGTATGGTACAAACTGGGCTTTATGATTTTTCCATTTTAAATTAGAAAGTTCTCTATACATACCTTTTTGATCATTTTCACGAAGCTTTACGTTTCCTGAAATTGCTGTTACACCTCCTAATAGATCAGGTTTGTAAATGGCTGTTAATTCTGATTTTATTGGTAAATATACATCCAGGATATCTGTGTTTTTTGGTAAATCTGGAGACTCTAAACAATAAACAACAGGTCCTCTTTTTATAGTTGCTTGATTTCTTACTTCTTCAATTAAAGGATTTCCTTCTAATAATTTGATGTTCATTGGAAGGCTTAGTGATATTACATCACCTTTTTGCCATTTACGATTAATTACTGCAAAGTTTCCAGGTTTTGCATTTGTGTTAGCCGTTTTTCCATTGATCATTATTTTAGAACTGCCTGCCCAATCAGGAATCCTTAAAAGTATATCGAAAGGGTCTTTTTTACATTCATCCATAGTGATTTTGATATTACCATCCCAAGGGTAATTTGTTTCCTGTTTTAGTTTTATGGTAGACCCATCTATTAATTTTGTTTCTAGTTTATTCCCACCATATAAGTTAACTGCCACACCATTTTCTGATAAACTATATGCCCAAGCTGAAGATTTAGCAATGGTTCTAACTAAATTTGGTGGACAACAAAAACATGGGATATAAGGAACTCTGTCCGGGTAATCTGTAATTCCCATTTTATGGCCAGTCGTTCTTCTTAAAGGATTCGTATAAAAATAAGAATTACCTTCTAAGCTTATACCTGATAAAGCGCTATTATATAGTACAAGTTCCATAATGTCAGCATGTTTAGACTCCCCCTTTACACCTAACATTCTGTAATTAAACATCGCATTACACAAGTTGGCACAAGTTTCATTATAGGCATGTGCATTATGCATTTCATAATCGATAGTAAAAGCTTCATGTACAAAATCGCGATTAGAAGAGCCACCATCGTGTTTCTGTCCACAAGCACCTGTGACGAACATTTTTTTATCTACAATATTTCTCCATATTTTGTCCAAAGCATCAATCAAAGCTTTTTCTCCGGTTTCAGCATATACATCGGCAGCACCTGCATAGTAATAAAGTGCTAAAACGGCATGTCCTACAGCTTCATCAGATTTTCTTAAAGGTGTTCTTTCCTGTGTCATATCTCCAATATGATTGAATCTAACTGTTGGGTCTGGTTTTACTTTAGATTTCCCCCTCATGTTGATAAAAATCTCCGCTAATTCTAAATAGCGCTTGTCTTTGGTCGTTCTGTATAATTCAACTAACCCCATGATTTGCACTTGATTAAAACCAAAACGTGCTAATTCTTTTGGTTGTGGTTGAAATGTAGCATATAGGTTGTCTGCATGCTTAATGGCAATATCTAAAAAGTTAGTCTTTCCTGTAACTCTATAGTAAATACACGCTGCAATGTATAAATGTCCACTGTTATACATCTCATGGTATCTTCTTTCAGAAAAAGGCTCTCCTTTTGTTAGTTGAATTTGAGTCTGTAAGTATCCATTATCTTGTTGTGCTTTCCCAATTATTTCAATAAGACCATCTAGTTCATTAATGATTTTTTCATCTTTATTAATAGCATATATATACGTTGCAGCTTCCATCCATTTGTAAAAATCGCCATCATGCCAGTTCATGCCTTTATGCTTACCTTCTTTTAAACTAGCAGCAACCTTGAAGTTGTTTAAAGCGTGCCCTGTATCTCCCTTAAGAACTTCCCCCATATAAGGCACCATAACTTCTTCTGCTACTTTAAATTTGTCTGCCCAAAATCCATCAGTCCATTGACAATCACCAATATTTAGGCTTTTTAGCTTAACATGTGGACTATTTGCAGTATTAATAGCTCCTTTGCTATTGTCTAAATTGAGGTCTTTACTGGTTCTAGTATTTAGTGCAATATTTTTATCTTCTGTGTTCTTTTTATTTTGTTTACAAGAAACAATCAGGGCCATACTGAATAAGACAATTAATACGTGTTTTATTAGTTTCATTTTTGTTTAGTTTAGTTCTATTTTAAATATTTAGCAACTGATTCATTTGTTGCTGTAAATTCTTTTTTATTTTGTTGTATTTTTTGTCTGAAGCTAAATTATTCCATTCATAAGGATCCTTCTCGTTATCATAAAGTTCCTCCTTACCATTTACATAACGGATATATCTATGTGTCTCAGACCTCACTGAATAACTTTGTTCCTTAACTTCGTTACTTTTAAAGTTTCCCCTAACGACAGTTAAAGCGACATCAGGCCCCTTCCATTTAGGGTTATCAGGATTTTCCAAGAATGGCTTTAGACTATAACCGCTTAACGGTTTACCGTTATCGTTTTTTAAATTACTTGATTTGATATTAGAAAAATCAGCAATGGTTGGATACACATCAATTAAAGAAACAGGATGGTTGATACGCACGCCTTGGCTTATTTTCAAATCTGGTGCCTTTACTATCAGAGGAACTCTTGTGCTTTCTTCCCATAAATTATTTTTATATAAAAATTCTTTCTGTCCGTGATTATACCCATGGTCGCTAGTTAAAATAACTATAGTGTTTTCATCGAAACGGCTCTCTTTTAGAGCTTTCAAAACCTTACCAACTTGATCGTCTACGAAACTAATACAGGCTAAGTAAGCTTGTAAATATTTACGCAATCCTTCATCCAAGGTTGGATACGATGCTTTTAATTCTTCAAAATGTTGTGCCCATGGTGGCGTCCATTTAAATGTTGTACGATAATATGTATCCTCTGTATCATTTTCTTTAATAACTGGCACTTTTAATGTTTCTAACGGATACATATCAAAATACTTTTGAGGTGCTACTAAAGGAGTGTGAGGACGCACAAAACCTACAGCCATAAAGAATGGATTATTGGATGCTGTTTTTTCTAAAGCCTTAATTTTTTCGACTACCCATTTTGCATGTTGTTCATCATTTAGTAAATCTCTATCGTTTTCATTTATATATTTAAAGGGTTTACGATTAGCTACATCAAACCAACCATTATATCCTGGAAACTTACTATTAGCAGGAACATCTGGAACATTGGCTAAGGAAGTAAACAGTCCATCGTTTTTATTGTTAGAATATTCCTTTGGCATTATGGGGTGTGGTACAACTTTTTTACCATTGAAAGCGTAAGGACCGAAGGTATTTGCTATTCCATATTCATGCCATTCAGATTTTACTCTATCGTGCATTAATTTACCTGTAGCATAGGTATCATATCCATTGTCTCCCATAAATTGAGCAAGGGATTTACTGTTTTTTAAAACTTCATTTTCTGTCCAATTTGTAAACCAAAAATTTTGTGAAACATGGGGATAAATTCCAGTTAAAAAACTTGCTCTCGAAGGGGCACATATTGGTGCATTCGTATGAGCATTCGTAAAAACAGTACCCTCCTTAGCTAGTGCGTCCATATACGGTGTTTTTACTTGTGGATGCCCACCTAAAAAACCTGTGTAATCATTTAAATCGTCTAATACAATAAGTAGAACATTGGGTTGATTTTTATTTTGAGAATTAATATAGTATGTATTACTTAATCCAAAAAACAGCAATAGAAGACTTAAATATTTTTGGCACATCAACATAAAATCCAATTTGATTTTTCATAAAATTAAATTTTTCATGTATTCAAACCTAATAAAAGAGATTACATAAACTTAACATTACAAAAATTTATATTTATATTAGCTTAACATAAAATATTATTAACAATTTTAATATCAATATTAAATAACTTATTATCAATTATTTAAATAAAAAAATAACTGTTTTTAAAATTATTTACCTACTTAACATAGTATGTTTTTCAAGTTTACATGCACAACAGTTTAAAACTCATTTCCACGAAGGTTTGATCGAGTCTAATGTAGCAAGTGATTCTATATTTTATGTATTGCAAAAAACTAAAAAACAGGCTAATTTTAAAAAAGACACCACACAATTAATAAAGAGTCTAATTTCTTTGAGTACATACGAACGCTACAGGTTAAATTATAATCAAGCATTTAACAATGCTGGTGAGGCGCTTATTGTAGCCGAAGTTAAGGATGATTCTCTATTAAAAGCAAAAGCATATGAAGAGTTAGGTGTGTTGACTTATTTGTATAAACAAAATGAAGAGTCTGGTGATTATTTTTTGAAAGCTCATAAGCTTTATAAAAGTTTGTATAAAAATGGGGAATTAAATATCTCTGACTTATATCAATCCCATTATAACTTGGTTATGCATTATCAACGTATTGAGCATCAAAGTTATTTAAAAGCACATATTGACACTTGTTATAGTTTATCTAAACAATTTAAGGCTAATGCTGTTTATAATCTTTATCTTCAAGAAAAGAAAGCTAGTTTAGAAGAATGGAATAAAAATTACAATAAGGCTATAAAATTACTTGAAAGTATTGCATTTCAGTTGGAAAATATTGAATCTAATGTGCAATTAAGAGTAGATGATAGGCGATTTTTACTCATTGTTTATGGTAGAATATCTAATATTTATTTGAAGCTAAATAAGCTTAATTTAGCTGAAATCTATTTTGAAAAGTTTGTAAAGGTTAATGGCGTTATAGGAGAAACTACCTTTTATAGGTCTTTTTTATATTCTCGTTATGCAGAAGTTTTGTCTAAGTTAGGAAAGTATAATAAAGCTTATGAATATGAACAACAATCGAATTCTATTGGAAATGCTTATTTAAATCCTAGAAATGATAGAAATAAAGGGTTTTTAACCGTGAAAAATCCTTATAAAGAGCAACTCGTAAAAAAAAATGAGCAAATTAATATCAAAAACTTAGAGCTCGCAAAAAACCAAGAAGAGATCCTCAGGTTCAGGATACTTTTCTTTACAATATTGCTAATCCTAGTTATTGTTGTTTTTTTAGTAAGATCTAGAATTCGATCATTGAAGTTTCAAAAAAAGCAAGAGATTTCTAATGAACTTTTAAGTATTAAGAATAAAGAGTTGACTTCAAATACACTTCAGTTAATAGAAAAAGAAGAGGTTATTAAACAGCTAAGTTCTTATATAAAAGAGTCAAATCCAGATAAGCGTTCTCTGTCTTTATTGAAATCCATAGAGCGTAGTTCTACAAGTTTATGGGATGCTTTTAATACGCGTTTCAAGGAACAGAACATCGGATTTTATGCCAGACTTCAGAAAAAAGTGCCTAATCTATCATCTTCTGATTTAAAATTATGTGCTTTGATTAAATTGAATTTTTCAGGAAAAGAAATGGCTTACCTTTTAGGTATTTCTCTTGGTAGTGTTCATGTTGCCAGACATAGACTACGAAAGAAAATGAACCTAAACAGAGAGGTCAACTTAACAAATTTTATAAACTCAATTTAATTAATACAATTACAATTAGAAAGTAAATACTTTTTAGATAAGCTTATATTTAATCTGTATTTATTTAAACTCTTCTTTTAATTCAACATCCAAAAACCTAAACATTCCTGCCGATATATTGATTTTAGCCATAGTTTTTCCATTTAGCTTTATGACTTCGCCTGATACTATGTCTGTGATTTTTTTAACATTTACGTTGTTAAATTTTATTTGTGCTACTCTATCTTTTGGGTTTAAATATCCTTTGTCTAATAGTGTTAGCCGTAAATGTTTGGGAGCTGTTTGTGCTGCTATCCAAGCAACATCTCCTTTTACATTAATAGGTAATAGTTTTGATGCTTTTTGAATTTCATTCGCTACAACTTTGTAATATTCATCTGCATTATATTTTTCTCTGCCATCAGCAGAATAATAATAACGTCCGTCAGTATAAAATTCTTTAAGCTTATCTTTATAAAATGGGTGTAAATGGTCCACTAATTTTCCTCTTGGAGCATTTTTATCAGCATGATCTCCAGACTGAGGCGGTGTTATCATTACCATACCGTTTGGGAATGGAGCCAAAAAATTGGACCTTCTGTCTTTTACACCTGAAGCATACTTTGAAAAGTCCCATTGAGGAACTTCAGCTCCAGACCATTCTCCACTCACTCTATTGAACACGTATGGATTATTGGGATGAAAATCTTTGTCATACCTAATACTTGCAGACATACTACCACCTTCTCTTATGTATCTTTCATCGGGGTTTAGCATACTTAAATGTACAGGAGAAAAACTTAAAATCTCTGATGTTTTAGGTACATATAGAGCTCCAGTTCCAATTAATTCCCAAAGTATGGACATATAATAGTCTGAATGGTTTGATTTTATACCAAAATTGTTAACATACACCGAGCCATAGGATATATGAAATATAGAATGACGTAATGCATGATTAGGTAAATTTTGATGAGAAAATGATCTATTTCTCATAAAAACCGGGTTATCTCTTGCATAACGAGTACCCCAGCCATTTGATACGCCACTTGCCCATAATCCTAATCTGCCTGCTATACTTAAATCTTGGGTTTGATCCAGAGTCTGTTCCATTGAAGGGATTAAAACACCGGCAAATTCGCCAGATAAAAACCTATTCCAATCTTTTTTGTATATATACGATTGCCAAAAAAGGTGCTTAGATCTTATGAATAGTTTTAGATTATTATGTACTTTACCATATTCTGCAAGTGGATAGAAAAGCTTATCTAAAGCCTCATCAAAAGTTTCTTTGTGCAATATGGTTAATTCTGGCCAAATCCATATAGATAGTTTTCCGTTTCCGGCTTCTGCTGTATATTTAATGGTTTCTGCACCAAACATAAAAGGGTCAACACCATGGCCACCCCATGTAACAAGGCCATTTTTATTATATCCTTTTATGAGTTGTTTTCTAACGTCTTCCTTACTCAAAGAATAATTTCGTCTACCGTCTCTTTGCTCTCTCAAGGTCTTGCTTTTAATATTAGATCTGTCCCATTCGTGAGCACCGCGAACATAGGCATACCCCATAAACTTCACATTTGGGTATTCTTTTTCTATTTGCCTTGATTTTTCCCTTAGTTCTTCACCTTTTGGTGGAGACATTATATAAACTTTGGAAGGTTCTTTTTCCCAACTCGGTTTTTTAAAGGATGATAGTTCTTTTTTAAACTGTTTTGAATTCTCTAAAATGTTAGCAATAGTTCCTTTAGGCTTCATATCTTCAAATGCCTTTTTCCAATTAGGAGTGTTTAAATCTAACACATGAATTTGATTACCACCACTTTGTATACTAGCCAAAATCATTTTATTGCTTTTGGCATCGTATACCATATCGTTATATGAGTAAGTACCCATTAACAATTCTGTTTTTTCTGGATTAAATGAAGGAGGGATAAGGTAAACACGTTCTCCCATCAAAACAAAGTATTGAAAGCTATCTCCTTTAGGAATCATTTCAATTTGAGTAACTCTGTAACCAAAGCCATTTTTAGGCTTCATAGTGTTTAAATCAAAAATTTTTATTTTTTTTGTTTTAGGATTGTAAATACCTATATGATTTCCTGGTTTTATACCTGAAAAGCCCAGGATGAATATATTCTTGCCAACACCAGGTATATTTCTTACTTTTGAGTCACCTACAGGACCAAACCTAAACTTATGAGAGTCAAAAGGTTTAGGTTTCATAGGTTCAAAATAAAACATCTCTCTGTTGGTATCTGTATTAGAAACAATACCTTCCAAGGCCAAAATATCTGAGCCGTCTTCTTGGGGCATCGGTCTCAAAAAATTAACGGTATGTACGTTTTTTGGTAATGTACCATCATCAATCCAAACTTTGTTAGGCTTAACAGTGGTTTTATAACTTATAGATGGTATCGTTTTAAGTAATTCACCTTTATTTGAAACATAATATAAGTTTTGGTCATTTCCGCCAGTAGCTATATAAGGAGCTTTTTCTCCTTTTTGATGAATAACACAAACGGAAAGCAGCGGTACATCATTTTGTTTAAATTTCCAAAGTAATTTTCCTTCAGCACTTAAACAATAAAGTGTTCCGTTAGCATTTGCAGCAAGTACTTCATCATTGCCATCTAAATTAATGTCCTCTACCCAAATCTCATGATTCATGATGCCTCCTGAGAAGCTTTCTTCCCAAAGTATATTCCCTAAGTAGTCCATAGCTATAATACTACCTTCGTAAGTATTACCTATGATATAATCCTTACCAGAAAAATGAGCTATTTTAACTTTGGTAATGTTGTGATTCGCATTGAAACTTACAAAAGGAACCTTTAATTTCGCTTTAAAGTCTACCTGCCCAACTGTTTTACAAGAACATAATAACAGAACTAATGCAAAAAATGTTATATGAATATTTAATATTTTCATTCTATTATAAATTCTAATTGATATTTTCCAGAAGGAATAATATACTGTGGTAAAGTTTCAGAAAGCGTGCCACCAACACTCATTTGAACCAAATTCAGGTTTAAGGTATAAAATCCTTGAGGTTTCAAATCATAAGGGTGCTTAGCATCCTGAATATTTTTAGCCGAATAAGGCCATATTGAAAATCCAAATTCTGGCGAACCTTGAATTACTATGTTGTTTTTTTTATTTTCAGAAAGTTTCAACCATTTTACCTCAGAACGATTACCATTTTCCTGTGGAAAGATGTAATTGGTAAATAAATCGTCTGTGTTAAAAATATATTCATCTACAATAGTACCTCGCTTTCTGTCTATATAATTTTCCCACGGCCCTTTTCCATAGAAAGCTGTTTTGGAATAATTTTTAGGCACTCCTAATGTCATTCCAAATTTTACTAACCCTGGCAAAGATGCATCTGCATCCATAACCATTTTTACAATCAATCTTCCATCACTTAAAAAACGATAGTCAATTTGTAATTTAACTTCTTCATTAAATGATTTAGTGACTTTGACTACGACATCATTTTCTTGTTTATTCTCTATATTTATAGATTCTGTCTTTAATTTATCGGCTAAAAATTCCCAATATTCTCTTGATTTTCTAAATGATCTACTGCTTGCACCACGTAAATCATTATCTATTGGAGGGCGGAAAAAGTCAGGTTTTAAGGGCGAAGCTATTTGCTCTTGATTATTGGTTTTAAAGGAACTCAACTCACCATTTAACTTTGAAATTAAAGCCGAAAAACCTTGGCCTGAAACTTCAATTGAATGTTCTGATTCTTTTATTAAAACCTTAGCTTTTGATATTGATTTATATCCCTTAGTGACTTGACTCGCTTTCAGAAGTATTTGATCCTTTGCAATCTCAAAACCTTTACCTGCCCAAAGACGATTTTCCTTTTCATGAACAGAAATGTTAATCCAGTAATCGGAATCATCTTTAAAATTTATCTTTTTAAAAGGAATAGTTATTTCAGAAGAGGTATTAGGTTCAACATTAATGTTATTTAAAATTCCTGACTGTATTTCGTTTCCATTCTTAGAAACTACCCACCTTACTTGATAAGCATTGAGATTGGTTTCATTTAAATGATTTATGGCTTTGAGCTTTCCATTTTTAACATCTACTGCTTCAAAATTAAAGGGTTGGTGAATATATTTCACTTCCCACGCATGTGGATTCGCTTTCCTATCTGGAGAAAACACACCATTAATACAGAAATTTTTATCATTTGGAATGTCTCCAAAATCTCCGCCATAGGCATAGAATTTATCACCTTTTTTAGTCGTCGTTTCTAATCCTTGATCTATCATATCCCAAATAAAACCACCAATTAAGTTCTTTTTAGAATTAATTAAATCCCAATAGTCGCCTAAACCACCAATAGAATTCCCCATGGCATGTGCATATTCACACATAATAATTGGCCTATTAATGTATTTACTCTCAGACATTGCTTTAAGTTGGTAGATTTCAGGATACATTCTACTCAAAACATCTACATAATCAGGATCATCAGGATTTGCATGGGCTTTTCCTCTAAATACCTTTTGTCCTTCAACACCTTCCTTGTATTCTGGATGTGTAGGTTTACCTTGTGCGCCTTCATAATGCATAAAACGTGAAGAGTCATAATCTTTTGCCCAAGCAGCTGCAGCAGCAAAGGCAGGTCCAGTACCAGCCTCATTACCTAAAGACCACGAAATAATACTTGGATGATTTTTATCTCTGTCTACCATCCGCATTACTCTACTTAATATTGGGATTGACAAACTTGGTTGTTGTGGTGCATAACTGCCTAAATGATGTGTTTCAATATTAGCTTCATCCATGACGTAAATACCATATTTGTCGCATAAATCATAGAAATATGGGTCATTGGGGTAATGTGATGTTCTTACGGCATTAAAATTGAACTGCTTTAGCAATTTTACGTCAGCTTCCATATCTGCCCTAGTAAGCGCTTTTCCTCGAATTGGATGGTGATCGTGACGGTTTACTCCTTTAATTTTAGTTACTTTTCCATTAATAAGAAGTTCACTTTCCTTACTGAAGGACACCGTTCTAAATCCAATTTTTTGACTTCGGGATTCTACAATTTCTCCTTTTGGATTTTTAACATCGAATACTAAAGTATATAGATAAGGGTTCTCTACCGACCATTTATTTGGTTGTTTTATTTGGGCTTCCAAAAAAGCAAATTTATTAATATCACGTTGTGGCCATCGTTCAAAATGCACATCTTCTATACTGCAAGACATTGGTGCTTCTAAAACCTTATTCCCTGTGGCGTCATAAAGTTGTGCTGAAATTGTCCAGTTTTTCAATTGGTCTTCGTCTCCTTTCATCCACAAATACGGGCGGATTTCTAGTTTGGCATCTTCTAAATCTTTATCAAATTTAGTACGCACAAACATATCGTTAAGTGCTATTTTAGGTTGTGCTAAGAGTAAAACCTCTCTGTGAATACCACTTAATCTCCACATATCCTGATCTTCTAAATAGCTACCATCACTCCAACGAAATACTTGAACAGCAACTCGGTTTTTTCCTGCTGAAATAAAATCGGTTATATCAAATTCTGCTGCTAATCGACTACCTTGACTGTAACCCACTTTCTTTCCATTTACCCAAACATAAAAGGCTGACGATACGCCTCCAAAATGTAGAATAACAGATTGGTTTTCCCATGCTTCAGGAACAGTAAAGTCTCTATAATAACTACCAACAGGATTGTCTCTATATCTTTCTATATAAGGAAATTGAGGCGGATGTGGCCCTAAATAACTAAAATTTCGTTTGCCTCCATTTTGAATATTTGGCGTAAAAGGATAAATGATATTACTGTAAATAGGTTGTCCATAGCCTTGAAGTTCCCAATTTGAAGGCACTGGTATCTTTTTCCATTCTTTTGAGTTTCCTTCAAAATCTTTAGTAATAAAATCTTGTGGTCTTTCAGACGATTTCTCTACAAAATTAAACTGCCAGAGGCCATTTAAAGACTGCATTCTGGAAGTTTCCCTGTTACCTATTAAGGCATCTTGATGATTAACAAAGGAATAACTTGGTACGCGAGAACGCAACTTATTTTGCTCGAACATTAATTCGTTTTCCCAATCATTTTGTTGAGCGATAGCCAGATTACCAATAAAGGCACTACTTAAAAAAAAGAAAATACTTATTTTGAGGGCATGCATACAGATTCAATATTTATTATGTAAATTAATTGTCTCATTAAAATTTAAGACCTAAATGACTTAAGACTATTATATCAAATCAGCAAGATATTGAATTTTAAAAAGGGTACAAAGACAGTTTTTTTCTTTTTTAGATTACACCTATACTTTTAACACATTTTCAGTTATAGTTCACCGTCTATATATGATTTTTTGTACCTAAAATTTCGTAGTATTTATTTCTAATGATATTTTATATAACCTCTCTTAAAACTTTCTTGTTAATTGAATATTCACTTAAAACATCTTCATCTACATCGATCCCTAATCCTGGTCTATTAGGAACTTCTATCATACCATTGTTCATCTTAATTTTTGGAAAAGTGAGACGCTCACGCAGTCCATTTTCTGTTTGATCAAACTCCATTAAAAAATCTGGTTGGTACATTCTTCCCGGTACAGACTCTAAATTTGAAATAAAATGCAATGCGACATGAAGCCCGATAGAAGTACCCCACGTGTGCGGAATTAAATCTACTCCATTTGTTGTTGCCAATGCTGATATTCTTTTGGCCTCAGTTAAGCCTCCGCATGCACAAATATCGGGTTGTAAAATATCTACCGATTTATTTTTTATCAACTGTTGAAATCCAAATCTTAAGTATTCGCATTCTCCTCCTGCAATTGGAATACTGGTTTTTTGTCTTAATTCATTATACTGTCCATAAAATTCTGGAGAAATTGGTTCTTCAAACCACTTAATATCATATTTTTCGATTTTCCTTGAAAGTTCAATTGCTTCTCGCAATGTATATGCGTGATTAGAATCTATCATTAACTCAATATTATCTCCAATGGTTTCACGTATTAATTTTACATTAGCCACATCTTCTTTTATTCCCAGGCCAACTTTCATCTTCATTGCCTTAAAACCCTGCGATACATATAGCTTAGCTTCTTCAACAAAACCTTTAGAAAAATCATTGTGATCTGTAAAATACAAACCTGTAGCATAAGGCTTAATTTTATTTCTATGTGCCCCACCCAATAGTGTAGAAATTGGAAGTCCTAAAAGCTTACCTTTTAAGTCCCAAATAGCAATATCTAATGCGCTTATTGACGCCATTAAAGTACCTCTTCTAGCAAAGTCAAGAGTTTTACGATACATTTTATTCCAAATAACTTCATTCTCAAGAGGGTTTAGACCTATTACCATCGGTTTTAATAAATCAATACCAGCTTCTACTAATTTTGCTGGTCCATATCCTTCCCCCCAACCATAGGTACCATCTTCTGCTGTTACTTTAACAACACAAATACATCTTTCAGAATACTCCCATTGTGAAAAGAAAAAACTTTGTTGTAACTCATCTTTTAAGACAAAGGTTTCTATTGCTTTTATCTTCATAATTCAATTTTATCTAAATACTACTTCTTTTACACCTGTTTTATAATCTTTTCCTCTTAATTCTTCAAAGATTTTAATCATTTCAGTAAGCTTTTCTGGGTTAGATTTAGCAAGATTGTTTTGTTGCCCTAAATCTTCCTTTAAATTGTATAGTTGGAATTCAGGCATATTTCCAACTTCAATACCCACTTTCTCTCTAAAATTCCTTCCCTTATATGGTGGAATCATCAACCAATTTCCATGACGTAATGCAGTCTTACCAGTTGCTTCAATAATCAAACTCTTTCTACCTTTGTTTGATTTACCCATAAAGGCATCCAATACATTTATACTATCTGTCATTTTCTCTTCCGTTCCTACTAAATTCCCTAAAGAGGCCAAGAGATCCATTTGACAGACTATAGCATCTGAAATTAATGGCTGAATCTTCCCCTTCCAATAAACAATAAAAGGAACACGTGTACCGGCTTCAAATATGCTATATTTTCCACCCCTTAGTGGTCCAGCGGGTTTGTGTTTACCTAATTTTTCCACAGCATCATCATAATAGCCATCATTCAATACAGGACCATTATCACTTGAAAAAACAATTAAGGTATTTTCTAGCAGCCCTTCTTTTTCCAGTGTTTTCATAAATTCACCAATACACCAATCTGCCTCTAAAATCACATCTCCTCTTGGTCCCATGCCTGATTTACCAACAAATCTTGGATGTGGTGTACGAGGTACATGTGGTTGTTGCATGGCGTAATACAAAAAGAAAGGGTTGTCTTTGTGTGTTTTAACATATTCCTGGGCTTTATCCAGAAAATGGTCCGCCATATCCATATCACTCCATTTGGCAGACTGTCCTCCTTTCATATAACCAATGCGCCCAATACCATTAACAATACTATTATTATGTCCATGATGCCACTTCATGGTAAGCATTTCTGGGTCCGATAAGGCTGTTGGCTCTCCTTCAAAATTATTGGCATAGTCTGCCTCAATAGGGTCATTTTTATCTAGACCTACTACATTTCCGTTTTCGATATAAACTGTGGGGACACGATCCTGAGTAGCCGCAAGAATATAGGACTCATCGAAACCTACTTCATTTGGCCCTGGTGCTACATGTTCGTTCCAATTTACTACGCCTGTGCCTAAACCTAAGTGCCATTTACCAACAATAGCAGTATTATAACCCTCCTTTTTTAAAAGTTTAGGTAATGTTTGTTGCTCAGTACTTATTAATAAGGGTGCTGTTCCAGGTAAAATTTTCGCTTTTTTATTCCGCCACGGATACATTCCTGTTAGCAAGGCATATCTACTAGGAGTACATGTAGCTGAAGATGCATATCCGTTTGTAAATTTTACACCTTGATTAGCCAATGCATCTATATTAGGGGTTTGTAATTCTGTAGCCCCGTAAGAACTTAAGTCGCCATAGCCTAGATCGTCAAGATATATTACGACGATATTGGGCTTTTCAACCACTAGCTTTTCGCTTGAGGTTTTCTCTTTTTTGGAGGTCTCATTATTACAACTTACTCCAGCAAGAAATAATAGCACGAGTACTAAAGAATTTATTTTTTTCATTCTATAACAATTGGGTTTTTGCTTTGACACATTTGCGCTATTTTCAAAAAGTATAACTAGTATTACTAATATAATAACAAAAAAAGGTTGAACTATGTAAGTACAACCTTTTTTTACGTGCTTTAATTTATTATATTCTTGGGTTTAGAGGTATCCATTTTAAATCATCAAAATAAATTATTTGCTCTCCAGTTACCCCTGAATTAGTTTCCGTATCAACAGATAAGTCAAACCTTGTGCCAGAAGGGATATCAGAATCAACTGTTTCAATTCTACTAATTTCAACCCATTCTCCTCTTGCAATGTTCTCAATATCCCAATCCATTATAATAGAAGGGTTTGCTAGGGTACTTCGAAAGGATTTCATAGTATTTCCATTTTCTAAATAAACCATATACGATATAAAATAAGTACCCGCAGGAATGCCATTGGGCTTTGAAAAATCAGATCCCTGCAATCTCATATTTTTTGAAATATCAAACTTATAGCGCATACTAGCCTCTCCATCTGATGCCTTATCAGTAGTTCTGAAGAAAATGGTCTCTGTTTGCCCCCCAGGGCCATCGTCATTAGTTCCTCCTACCCAAAATCCTTTAACAAAACCTCTTCTCCAATTAGTATCTTCACTTTCATAACTCGCCCATTCCTGCGATAATATGTTTGAGCCAAGTTCAATTTTAACACTTACAGGCTCAAAATCCTCGAGAGTTCTTGTATCAACAGAAGTTACCACACCTCCTGAAAAAGAAATCTCTATTTCATCTGAATTGAATGTTGGTGCTGACAATTTAAGCTCTAAAACAGTTGCGTCATCGGCATTAATTGAGACAGATTCAACTGGAATATTCTCATCAAAATTAGCAGCAGCATTTTTTACATTTACAGTAAATCCTTGGTTAATTGCCGTATCTATCTCTCCCGATACTGAAAACGAAAGCACGCCATCAGCACTCATATTAGGGGTTCCAACCAATTCAAAAGGCTTAGAAGATGGGATTACTTCTATTAACAGAGGAATTATCTTAATTGCTTCACCTTTTGGAGATGTAGCGCTTTCTTCTCTAGTAGATTCAATAAAACCTGCTGGATAAGTGCCCAAAGAAAAATAAGATGCCGCCGCTTCATCTTTATTACTTGTTTCTTGTTTAGCACCAGTAAAATTCCACTTTCTGCCACTTGGCTCTCCAGTAGTGGTCAGATCAATATAAGTTAACTCCTCACCTGCTTCAATGATTACTTTTGTCCATGAATCTATATTGTCTAAAGATGGTTCATCATTCTCAGAAACACTTAGTATCTCTTCATCTCCCTTCATTACTTTAAAACTTGGCTTAATGTTATCAAAAACTGTTATAGTAAACGCTTTTGTAATTTGCCAAACGCCATCAACTAATTCTGATCCTTGAACTTCTTCACTAAAAGTATTTCTAAGCTGTACTTCTTTAACCCCTGGTGTATTAAATAACAAATTGACTTGTTTTGTACCAACATTTGCTGGTCCATCACCAATTATAAATGGACTTAAATCAATTTCGCTATTTGTAAACTTTGTATTTAATATACTAACACCTTCTGGAATCACCCAAGTACTAGCCAATGGATTATTAGATAAGTCATACAACCCAATAAATTCATTTAAAGCCTTGTAATATTCTCCATCATCACCTTCAGTAGTTACCCATGAAAAACTGGAAAAGTCTCCATATGGAGCAACGTAGTCATCTTCTTCACAACCATAAATTATGGCTAACAACAAACTTGTTAAAATTAATATTTTTTTCATATCGTTTTTTTTAATTAGAAACATTTGGATTATTTATTGTCTCACTTGCTGGAAGTGGCAAATACCCATCCGAATAAAACTGAGCTGCTTGCACATATTCTCTATTTAATTGAAGGTCATCTTCATCAGTAGTTACACCTTTAACAACTAAACATTGTTGTCTGGTTCCAGTTCCATCAGCATCTTCATTTAAATAAGTGTAATCTGTTGCATAAAAGTCTAATTGACTTAATTCTTCAAAACGTTGCTTACCTACTCCCCATCTTCTTAAGTCTATATTTCTTGTTGAAAAACCTTCCACGCACAATTCCATAGGATATTCGTAAAACCTTAAGCGATCTGTTACTTCTTCAACTGTATCATAGTCCTCACCTTCTAAAGCTAAAAGCCCCCATCTTTTTCGAATTTCATTGATGTAAAATAGACCTTCATCCAATTTTCCTAGTTCTAATTTACATTCTGCCATCATTAAATAAACACCAGACAAACGATTTACCACGACGTTTTTAAAAGATTGAAAGCTATTTTCTCCGATATCCCTTTCATCAGCTACAAAGTCATGATTTGTATATTTTTTGAAAAAACCATATAAACCAGCAAATGCAAAATTATGCCTTACTGGTGCTGATGGTGCCAAATAGTATTCTGCATCCTCATCATTCACCACTGCTAACATTGCTGAGTTTCTTAAAGATACTTTACGCAATCTAGTTACACCTGCCCGATCTATTACAGTATTTCTAGGGTCAGAAACATCTAATTCATCACTAGCATATGCTTCTATTAACCAAGCTGCTGCTGTGAACTTTCTATTTGGATTTCTTCCACCAGCATCACGAGGAGCAGCCGTTCTCGATTTTACTTGCGAAAAATCCTCTTGGGTACCCGTCGTCCCAACAACTGGAATATGGTCACTATAATTAATTTCGAAAATAGATTCGGAATTGAAATCTCCTGCTTTAGTAAACATTAAAGTCCAATCTTGTACCAAACTATAACCATAATCTTTATTTTTATTATTAATAATATCATCAAAGACAGCTTCAGCTTCGGCAAATTCTTTTTCATAAAGATAGCTCATACCTAAAATTGTACCTGCCGCTCCAGCATCTACTCTAGTTCTTGGTTCCATTTGGCCTGGTAAATTTTCATAAGCATACTTTAAATCCTCTCTAAAAAACTCAATGACCTCACTTGATTCTGATACAGGTTTGTGAAAATCCGCAATATTTAGTGGATTCTTATCTCTCACAACAATCTTACCATGGTTATATACAGAATGTAAGTAAAAATGCCCTAAACCTCTAAAAAAGCGAGCTTGTCCCATTTGCTCTGTCCATCTAGGGTTACTTTTTAAATCTTCAGTCATACTGTCCAAACCTTCAATAACTTGATTGGCCCTAAAAATAACTTGATATATTGCATTCCACCTATCTTGTAACTGAATCATATTCTCATCAAATTGCTGTTCGTACCAATTTCTTGCATTCTCGGTTACATCTTGTTCTTTTACAGCAGCATTATTATTAAATCTTCCTCCTGCATGAGCCTCATCAGACCTCCATGCCTCAGTATCCACAGTATAAATACGTTCGTCTAGCATAGCTCCGTAAACAGATGTTAAGTTAGATTCTGATTCTTCTAGAGTAGACCAGTAAATATCACTAGATATTTCGTTAGGGTTTTGCTCCTCTAAATAACTGTCGCATGATGTTACTGTTGCCAATACTAGCAGTAGTAAACTATTAATTATTAAATATTTTTTCATAATGTATTTTTTTAAAAATCAAGTTTAATTCCTAAACTATAAATAGCCGCTAAGGGATATTTTGAGCTGTCTATACCACGTCTAGCAACGTTATTACTCCCTACTTCTGGATCAAATCCAGAATACTTAGTAAACGTTAAAGCATTTTGTGCAGATAAATAGATACGCGCTTTGTCTAAACCAATTCTATTAGAAACGTCTTTAGGCAATGAATACCCCAAAGTTACTTGTTTTAGTCTAACATAGTCTCCATCTTCTACCCATAAATCAGTCGCTCCTATATAATTAGGATGATTTCTTCCTTCTCCTTGAAAAAGAGGTATGTTAGAAGTTGGATTATCAGGTGTCCACATATTGGCTAAATCTTGATGACGTTGATAGTTATATATCAATGCTTTATTTCCATTTAAAATTTCAGCACCTACAGTTGCATACCAGTTCATAGACAAATCAAAGTTTCCTATGTCCCATCTTAAATTAAGTCCTAATTCGTAATCAGGTAAACCACTTCCTTTATAAACCCTATCATCATTATCAATTTTACCATCTCCGTTTGTATCAACATACTTTAAATCGCCAAGTCGTGCCCCTTCTCTATTTCCTAAAGTTCTATATTCATCTCTTTCTTCAACAGTTTGAATAACACCATCTGTTTCGTACAAGAAAAAAGCTCCAGCCTCTCTTCCTTTTGCTATAAATGTTATATCAGGGTCTTGATTAACTAACCTTACATTTGCATTTGGAATTTTTTCAACTCCGTCTATTATTTTAGTTACTTCATTCTCATTAGTCGTGAATGTTGCTCCAATACGCAATTTACTTTTACCTATTTTTGTCCTATAATTGGTCGACAACTCGAATCCTTTATTCTCCATATCTCCAATATTTAGCGTTAATGTTCTGGAATACAATGCACCTCCCGAACCAGGTAATGTAACTGGAAATAACATATCTCTTTTCTTTGTATGATAATAATCCGCTGTAACCGAAATCTTATTCTTAAATAATCCAAAATCTACACCTATGTTATTGGATACCGATGTTTCCCACTTTACATCTGCATTAGCATAAGATCTTATAGAAGTACCAAATTCTTCACCACTATCAGCAGGATCAAAAACATAATCTCCAAATGGAGCAATTGTACTTGCGTATGCATAATCTCTAAAGCTATCGTTACCAACTGTACCATGACTTAGCCTTAATTTTAATCTATTTACTGTAAGCTTTAAAGGCTTCCAAAATGGCTCATCAGAAACATTCCAAGCAAAAGATACTGATGGAAAAGTACCCCATCTAAAATTACTACCAAACCTAGAAGAGCCATCACGTCTTACTAGGGCAGATAATAGATACTTTCCCTTGTAATTATATTGAAGTCTTCCAAGTGTTCCAACAGTTTTTTTATTGTAATTATCTTGTGTACCTGGTGCATTATTATCTTCATTAAAACCACTATTTACACTTTCACTAATACTACCTCCATCCAAAACAGAAATACTATTGTTTAGCACCCCCTCTATATAAGCATCGAAAGATGTAAAACTATCTTCTTCGAGAGCTATAGTAGCTGATAATGTTAAAGAATGATCTCCAAATTGCTTTCTAAAATTCAAACTAGCATCCCAATTAAATTTAGTTGTACGTTGAGCAATATTAACTATGCCACTTCTAGTTGGATCTACCTCTGGATTCAAATCATCCTCTACATCAATTAAAATAAAATTTGGTCTAAATATATTTCTCTTATCGTTAGAAATCGATGTACCAACATTTGTCACGAAATTTAACGTATTTGATAACTTTCTATCTAGCTTTAAACTAGCATTGATCCTATCTCGATTACTATCATCTTTTCTTCTTAAAGCTTGATTTAAAGCAACCGCTGGTGTTCTAACACCACCAGTATCACCAATCTCACTTGAATCGGCATTTGGATCTATATATGGATAATATGGGCTATAACGGCTAGCTGTAGTAATAAGTCCCGTCGAAGACCTTCTTCTATTTTCTATAGTATAGGCAATACTACCTTGTATATTCCAATTATCTGTCTTATAAGTTGTGGTTGCTCTACCATTATATCTTTTAAAATTAGAATTAATAATTGAACCATCTTGATCAAACACCCCACCAACTATACTATAGGAAAATTTATCTGCACCTCCAGAAACCGTGAAATTGTAAGTTTTCACCTCTGCAGCTCTATTCAACACAAAATCGTCAAATTCATTATCATTATTAATCCATTCTGGAAACCTTTCAATAAGCGGATTAAAACTAATAGAAGAATAATTTCTTCTATTAACTTCATAGGTTAGTTGACTTTCTGTATTCATAAGCGGAGTACCTTCTCCATGTATAGCCTGTATACCATATGTATAAGAGAAATCAATATTCATTTGACCAGATTTCCCTTGCTTTGTTGTAATTAGAATTACACCTGCAGCTCCTCTTGCTCCATATACTGCGGTGGATGCAGCATCTTTAAGGATATCAATTGTTTCGATTTCATTAGGAGCTAATCCAGGATCTCCAATTTGGGGAATGCCATTAACAACATAAAGCGGTGTATTAGAACCACTTAAAGACGTAACACCTCTAATTTGTATATTTGCCGCTTCACCAGGCTCCCCTGAAGCAGCCGTAACATTTACACCTGCAATTTGTCCCTGAAGGGCATTTGATACATCTGAAGTTATAAACTGTTCAATATCATCAGATTTTACCTGAGCTACCGCACCAGTTAGTTCTTTCTTCTTCTGTGTACCATAACCAATTACCACAACCTCTTCTAAATCTTCAAGGTCGGCATCCATAGCAACATTTATCTGGCTTTTGGTAACCTTTACTTTTTCATCTATTAATCCTAAATAGCTAAATACAAGAACATCTCCCATATTAGCCTGAATGGTGTAGTTTCCATCAAAATCTGATACAGTCCCGACGCTGGTACCTTGTACCACAATAGCAACACCAGGTATAGGCAGACCATCTTCTGCTCCTGTCACGGTTCCATTTACGGTCGTTTTTTGTGCAAAAGCACTAAGACTTAACACTAAAAACAGAGCTGTGAGCAATGTCTTGTCCAGCCTCCGTCTTGTTGTAATTACATGTTTTAAATTCATTTAGTTTAGTTTAGTTAATAATTTTGGTTTAGTTAATTTATTCCTTAATTGTAGAATCACAATTCTTTATTTTAATTAAAGCATGATTCAACTAGTATCAGTATTTTTTTGCACAATGTTTATTTTTATATTTTAGTTAATTATCTAAATTCAATGTCCTCCCCAGATTCTTCTGTAACCAAAAGATTATCAGGTAGGGCTTCTCCTGTATAGGTATTGTTTTTAAATATTATATTCTTTGATGCCGAAACTTTTACAACCGGATTTTCAGGATGTAATTGTTGGAAAGTCCCTGAATTTGTAATGGTGTTTCCAGTAAACTCCAGTTTATCAGTGTTTGATATTTCTAATATTAGATTATCAAACTGTTTAAAAGAGTTGTTTGTTATCTCTATGTTTTTAAAAGCAATATTTTCGTTGTCGTCGTCTGTAACAAAACGTATAACCCCTCTATTTTTTCCTCCATGCTGACAATCTTGAAACACATTATTTCTAATAATGACATTAGCGGCATTACCAGATTCAAACCAATAACCACTTTCAACAGGTACTAGAATAGCTTCCATTTCAGTACTAAAAAAGTTGTTCTCAATAACTGTTTTCTTCGGATTAGAAATTAACAGTCCTCTAGCTCTGTTATTGCTTATGTTACAGTTCTGAACTAACAAGTCTGGGTAACCATCCAGGTTCTCTATTAAATCTCCTGCTCTTAAATCTTTAGGAAGTTTTTCATTTAGGGTAATGATTTGATATCTGCTGTTAATATATTCGGTATTTTTAATTGTTGCTTTTTTAAATGGAAAGAAAGAATCTTCCAATCTTACAAATCCCAATGTATCATTTGCCTTACCTATAACAAATCCTTTTTGCTGGTGGTGCATCATTCTAACACCTATTTGATTTTCTGAAAGAATGTCTACTATTTTTTGATAAGTGCCATGTACGTTTGTAGCATCATCTAATTGATTGTTAAATGTGCTATTCTTTAAAACTACTTTTCCACTACATCCTACAAAGTGGGTGGCATCAGCAGTAGTGGATACCATACGTCCATTTGATGGGGTGATATTAAAATTGTCTAAGATTAAATCTGATGAGTTTTCTGCTATAATCCCCATACCACCAGCGTGGTGAATATTTATATTAAATCCATTAAACCCATTTGTATGAGAAACCCTAAAGGCCGGTGACACTCTGTTAAAACCTTGCTCTCCTTTCATAACCAAAATCATACCTAATGGTGGCATTTGTTTTTTGTGGTTATGTACACGAACTAACCCTGGTTTAAGTTCTTCAATAAATAAATTGTCTTCCTTCCCAATGTACTTGTATTCTGGAGCTCGTTCCTCATGTTCATATTTATATACCATTGACTCAATGTACGCTTGAGTATTGTTCTTTTTAATTGTAGAGATGCCAGTGTATGCCTCAGTATTAAAAGCAATGGCTTTTCTTTTTGGGTCGAATAAAATAGATTGTCCTAAAGTATGCTCATAATAAGGCTTTATAAAATGAATTTGCCCATTTCGAATTTCATAAGGATAGGTTTCTGATATTTGCATATCAAAAGTTTTCTTTTCTTCATCACGCCCAACAATTAATCCTTCACTATGAAATGGGTCTGCCCAATCAATTGTTAAATTCTTAACTGTAATGTTAGAACTTTTATCTATTAAAAAAGGAATCATAACGCCATGAAAGATAAAAGTAGAGCCTTGACCATCAATGATTAAATTTTTGAAATCATTTATAGGAAATGGCGTGTTTATCATCAAATCGCAATGATTTGATATGTAAACAAATTGTTCTAACCCTTTGTCTGGGTAAAAATGGTATATTCCTTTTTGAAATTTAATTTGAGAAATGGGTTTTTCTTTCGCTTTAAGAATTCTACTCATTACAGCTGGAGTTGCATCTTCTGAAATACTTGAATTAAATATTACGATTTCTCCCTCGTTTATTTTAGAAAAGCAACTAAATACCACCATTCCAATTAAGCCTATAAAAAATAGAGAAGTTCTACCAAGCGACTTTGTTTGTTTTAATCTTACCATCAATTTTAATTTGTTTGGTAAATTTTGATTTTTTCCTCACAAATTTTGTAGGCATGGGTAAATTTGATGTACTTAACAGTAAAATAATTGTATTTCAGCACGAATTTAAGCCTGGTGACTTGCATAACCAGCGAAGTTTACAAATAATGGAGTTGTTTAGATTACGTTACTATTGGAAGGTATAAAAATAATATTAAAACAATGATTTTCAATTGTTTGTCATTTTCAACGGAATAAAGGATGAGAGAATAGAAATCTCATAAGGATAGGATTCTTTTCCTTCCTTCTGACAGCTACAGTGTCCCTACATCTTTAAAAAAGATTCATTATTTACTTTTCTTTGCCCGTCCAAAGAAAAGTAACAAAAGAAAAGACGCCCCTTCGATAGGAATTTCTTCTCTTGCTCACACTCGAGAAGAACCAAGCACAAAACTTCGACGTCGCGCCGATGCGCCATCCAACGCTATGCTCCTGGGTTTCGAAGCTTTTGTCCTTTATTCTTACGAAGGGTCGGAGCTTGCCTAACGGTCATTGCTTAACGAGCACCTTTAATCCCTTTTTAAATCTTATAATCCCCTGTTTAGGAGTCAATTGATTTATCAAGTACGTTAAGTCTCTAATTATTTAAAGTGAATTTACCTGTTAGCCCGTTTTTAGAGTTTGCCTCTACAACTATTGCTCCTTTTTTAGTACCCACTTTAATTAATGCAGTCGCTACACCAGCTTCTGTAGTTATTTTTTCAACATTCAACACCTCAATATCTCCATTAATAGCTAAATTGATGTCTTCTGAAAAATCTGGATTTATAGTATCATTATGGTCTACAGCAGCAATGTATAGGAAAATCACATCATTTACTCCGAACTCTAAATCCTTACCACTTTTATCTAGCCATATTTTTAACTTTGTAGGTTTTTCGGGTGTTTTTATTATATCCTCAGATACTTTCTTGCCATTCACAAATCCCACAGCTTTTAATGTACCCAATTTAAAATATGGTAATTTGAATGTAAACGGTGGATGCCTCAATTCTGAAGATATCTTATTTTTATCTGGTTTCTGACTACCTACTAGTTCATCATTTAAATAGAGTTTTACTTCCTCAGAATTACTATACACTTTAATATCCAATGGCGATTTTTTGTTCCAGTAACTTGCAATTTTTAGAATATTGCCTTCATCTCTATCTTTTTGACTTTGATAAAAATAATATGCGAATTTTGGCAATCTAAAAATATCCATAAGGCCTGAACGTTCAATATCATGGTGATAGCCTCGATTGTAATCATACATCACCCAATAACTATCAGAATATGCTTTTGTTGTGAGGTTATCGTTGTGAGCTTCTTGAACATTTACTGCCTGTCTTAACATACGTTCTTCACCAAAACCTCTCGCCTGACGACTACTAAACTCATCACGCAAATCATTAGGTAACTGATCTTGATTCAATCCAGCATTTTTGGAATAGTATTCCCAATCACCATACTCTGAAACTGAATATGGTTTATCTTTTAATTCATGCGGATGTAAAATTCTATGTTGACGTGCCTGAAGATAGATATCATACACATCGTCCATCCATCCACAAGAATAAACATGTTCTCCTGGGTATTCAGCATGAACGATTCTATCCAATTCCTCCATAAAAGGAACTGGCATTTTAGTTTCATTTAATGACACTTCCCAAGCTAATACACAAGGGTGGTTTCTATCTCTTCGTATTAACTCACTGGCAGAACGGTAACAGTAATTCTTGAAAGCCTCTGTATCTTTGTAAAATTGCCATCCCAAAATCGCATCAATAACTACCAACCCTAGTTCGTCACAGGCATCCATAAATGCTGGTGAATGTGGGTAATGTGACAATCTGATATAATCAAAACCCCCATCCTTTATCTTTTTGGCATCTCGATACTGAGCGTTATCTGACAATGCGTATCCGATATAAGGGTATTCTTGATGACGATTTACACCGCGTAAAAACGTCTTTTTACCATTGATATACAATTGATTATCCTTAAATGTAAATTCTCTTATTCCAAAACGTGTCGTTTCCTTATCTACTACATTTCCATTTACAAGCACTTTAGTTTCTAAATAATAAAGATTTGGTGATTTTGGTGACCATAAATTAGCGTTTTGAATCGTGAATTGCTTGTTTAAATTTATATCGTTTCCAGATTTAATTTCTGCAGTAGCTTTATTTTCGGCAATAAGCTGGTTATCAAAATAAATAGATTGAATTAGCTCTATTAATTTGTTTTTCTTGCTGTCATTTTCCAAATGTGTTTTTATAACTACAACGGAAGATTCTTTTGACACCTTTGGCGTCGTTATAAAAATTCCTCCACTGGCTACTTTGTTAGCTAAATTTGCATTTGAAATATACACATCGTCCTTAATAGTAAGCCAAGCGTTACGATAAAGCCCACCATACATATTGAAATCTAAAATCTTTAAAGGTTTAGGTCCTGTTACAGGGTTGTCTGTATTATTCAGTCGAACTGAAATACTATTTTTTTCGCCTTTATTAAGGTACATAGTTGCATCAACCACTATGGGTAAGTAACCTCCTTGATGTACCGAAACTTTTTCACCGTTTATATAGATAATGGAGTGGTTCATAGCCGCTTCAAATTCGATAAACACCTTTTTACCTTCAGTAAAGCTAGGGACTTCAAAAGATTTGCGGTACCAACACACTCCTTGCCATTGGTTATTTACAGTCAATGGTTCCACATTGGCAGTATGAGGTAAACTCACTGTTTCCCAACTAGAATCATCAAACGTCGCAGTTTCGAAACCTTCTTCTGAAAGGTTGGAAGCCTCCAATTTCTTAAACTTCCAATCTGAATTAAATTTTTCTCTAGAATTTTCTTTTACTTCCTCACAGGATTGCATGGTTATAAACAAAACACATGTAAAAATACTTACTATGGTGCGGTTCAATATTAAAAGCCTCATTTTATGTTTACTTTTTATTTTTCTTAATGTGTTCCTTGTATAAATTCATGATACGTTTAAAGCCTATTTCTTCACCTGCCAGCATCCTTTTGTAATCGTTAGGTAATTCTTTTTTCATCCATACTAAGGCTTTCGGACTTGTCATTTTCACTGGCTCATACACATCGCTTACTGGTTTCATAAGCTTATCAAACTGTTGTTTCTCCTTGCGCAATTTGTTTAAAACTGATTCGTACTCCGGATTATCAATCAGGTTATTTAATTGATGGGGATCTTCTTTCATGTTAAATAATTGCTCTATAGGTTTTGAAGGTTCAAAAAAGAGTTTTTGAGATTCGGTTAATTTACCTTCTTGGTATAATCTCCTCATAATATGCACAGCAGGTCTGTAAAACTCTAAATAAGCTTGGTGAGCATCATAAGGTACTTCTGGTTTTGCATTATAGATGTACGACCAGTCTCCTGAAACAAGTGCTTTAGAATCTTCTTCAATTTCATCCCAAAGGTCACGTGCTCCATATACATATTCGCGCTCAAAGTCCTTTGAAAAAATAGGTTGTCCTGTCATATAACCAGGTACTTCAATTCCAGCAAAGTCTATAATAGAAGCAGTAATGTCGGTAGCACTAACCACTTCTTTTCTCACTTCCCCTGCCTTGAATTTATTTGGATAATACATTATCAAAGGAATACGCAATCCTGGATCCAGTAAATAGCCTTTACCACGGATATTACAACGACCATTATCTCCTATAAAAATGACTATAGTATTATCTGCCATTCCTTTTTCTTCCAATTCCTTGAATATCATACCAACCTCATTGTCCATATACTCAATTTGGTCTAAATATTTGGCCCAATCTAATCGTATTGCTGGATGGTCTGACATGTATGGGGGCATTTCCAGAGTTTCGGTATCAACGGGATGCTTAGACTGATTTCGTACATCGGTCCACCAGTCACCTCGATGCGTTACAACAAGTTGTATCTGGGCAAAAAATGGCTCATCGGTTTTTTCAAAAGTGTCATACTTATCAAATAATCCAAACTTGGTTTTTCCATCCCATTCGCCCAGAGGTTTGTGCTTAAAATTGACATCAATTTTCCGCCCCTTTTTCATCACACCATGGTGCCCTAAAATTGTCGTGTACCCTGCATCCCTCAATAATTTTGTAAAGGGCTTGAATTGAGGATCTAAAGGTACATTTCTATTACTCCTATGGTGATGTGTATTGGTTTTTACTTGATGTGTACCTACCATCATCGCAGAGCGACTTGGGGAACATATCGAGTTGGTAACAAAAGCATTGTCAAATCTAATACCCTGAGCTGCCATTTTATTCAAGTTAGGTGTTTTTACATTAGGCATATCGTAACATTCTAAATCCGTACTCATATCCTCTGCCATAAGCCAAATAATGTTTGGGCGTTTAGTTTGTACCTTACCCTCTGCCAGTTTATAATCTTTCTCGTTTTTACAAGAAAACAAGAAAAAACTTAGGGTTAGAATAAAAGATAAGCGCTTCATAATTTTTTAGATTTTTTTGTGATAAAATGATTTTATTTATTCTTTTAAAAACTGTTCGATTTTATACGACATAGCCTTGGTAATATCAGATTTATACCCTGTTTTAATAAATTGATACACTCCTTTTTTATCAATGATTATATTGGTTGGGTATGAGGTTATATCAAATTTATTTGCAACCCATCTACCGTCTTCAATGATATTATACTCAAAAGGGGTATTCCTTAAAAACTCATCTAATTTGTATTCTAAATCTAGAGCAACAGCAATAAACTCGACCTCTTTGTCTTTAAATTTTTCTTTTAGCTCATTTAACTCTGGAATTTCCTTTTTGCAAGGCGGACAGGTAGTAAACCAAAAATTTAAAACGACTACCTTGCCTAATAAGTTTTTACTTTTAAAACTTCTCCCTCTTATACTTCTAAAAGAATAGTTTGGTGCTTTTTTACCTAAAAATTCAATATTTTTCTCTTTATTTTTATTATATCTTTCTTTAGAGCTTTCAATATATGTTTTGTGCTCTTCAGGGGTTCTTATTTTAAAGCCCTTCAAACTATAAGTTATTTGAGGTAATTTTTTATAAAATATGCTTTTTGCCGTAACTGTGTAAGGTCCAAAACGTTTATCATTTGAAGTATATTTTAGCAAGAATCCTTCGGCTTTAAATTGCTTTACATATTTTAATCCAAACTTTTTTGTAGTTAATATCTCTTCGGTCTTCCCTTTTATGTTCGCGGTATACACTTGACATGGTATTTCTAAAAGCATTTTAGTTTTTCCATCTTGAATTGAAACATTTTTGACAGGTTCTTTAAATTTCTTTACTACCGCATTTTTAGTTTTCCCACTAACTAAACAAGAGTAAGCAAGCTGCTTGTTATAATCAAAATGATAGGATGTTTGAATGTCAACCCTATTTGAAAAACTCTTTTCAACCAGCTTATTTTTATTAAAAATAACTACAATCTCTTTTTTATAGTATATGGATTTTTTCTGCTTTTCGGTAAGTTCTTGATGATACTTTACATCATAAGTTATTATAACATCATTAACGATATTATTAGCATTTGCATATTTCCATTGCGCATGAATAGTTGGACAAAAAAGACCAATAAGTAAAACATAAAATTTAAGCACTATTTGTTTCATAATTGTTTTTTAGTCTAATTAGTTCTTGAAAACACCTCCTGAAAATGGGTAATTTTCACTTTTATTACTTTCTCTTTTTAAAATTTCATTTGCTTTTTTAACAATTTTTGGGTGCAGGTTAGAAACATCAAATTTTTCATGTTTATCTTTTCCTAAATCGTAAAGTTCTGTATGATAATTGTTTCCATAGCGTACTGCTTTCCAATTACCTATTCGGGTAGCTTGACGGAATCCTTTTACTGATTTTCCTTCTTGAATTTCCCAATACAAAAAGTCATGTTTTTTTTGAGGTTTACCTAAAAATTCTGGTAGTAATGAAATACCATC
The DNA here is from genome assembly GCF_030540775.2 of Flavivirga abyssicola. Classification (GTDB taxonomy): domain Bacteria; phylum Bacteroidota; class Bacteroidia; order Flavobacteriales; family Flavobacteriaceae; genus Flavivirga; species Flavivirga abyssicola. The sequence goes on from NZ_CP141266.1 coordinate 438,476, forward strand.
AATATTTTTTGGGGTTTGTGTACCAGCAACCTGAGCCAATGTTGGCATGATATCATAAAAGGTGCTTTGATGGCCGCTTACAGTACCTGGTTTTATTTTGCCTTCCCAGTAAGCCAACATAGGAACTCTTACACCGCCTTCATAAACATCACGCTTATGGCCTTTAAGCCCTCCTGAACTGTTGAAGAACTTGTAATTGTGATGATTTTCGTTAGTGGGTCCATTATCGCTGGTATAAATAACCAATGTGTTTTCTAATTCACCTCGTTCTTCTAAACTGTCTATCAATCTTCTAATTTGTGCGTCCAACATGGTAACTCTTGCTGCATGACGACGCTCAATTTCTGGCCATTCTTCAATTTTGTCGGAATACAAATCCGTTTTGCTAAGAAAATATTCATGTGCATGTGGAATTCTATAAGACATATATAAAAAGAATGGTTTATCATCATCCTTTTTATCGAGATACTCTAAAGCAAAATTTGTCCTGAATTCATCTAAACACTTATAATCATTGTAGTTATAAAAAATTGAATCTTCAGTATTATTAACCCAATGGATACGCTCATCAATCTCGTTACCTTTAGCATCTTCACCCCATTGTTCTTGTACCGCATAATCAAAACCACGCCCTTTTGCCCATGTGGAATAATCTTCTGGAACTCCCAAATGCCATTTCCCTATCATTGCGGTTTGATAGCCTGCCTTTCTCAAAACCTCAGCAATTGTTATTTCTGATTTTTTAAGGGGCACCCTGTCCCATTTGCCATTAATAAGACCTTTATTGCCACGAATACTAAGATGCCCTGTGTGTAGACCTGTCATTAAAACAGCTCTAGAAGGAGAACACACTGAAGTTCCAGCATAAAAGTCGGTAAAACGCATTCCTCTTGATGCAAACTCATCTAAAAAAGGGGTTTTAATTGTTTCTTGTCCGTAAGTTCCTAATTCCCCATAACCCATATCGTCTGCCAATAATAACAAAATATTGGGTTTGCTTCGTTTTTTAGAGATCGTTTTTACGGGTACTTTCTCTGTTTCTTTCGTTTTATCACCACAAGCCCCTATAATAATAAGCAACAATACCAATATCCCCCCTTTTCTAATGGTCATTTTAAAAACTTAATTTTTTATGGTTAGTAATTGTTTTGAAACCTGCCTTTCTATTGCAATACAATTCTTTTAGCAATGCCATCTTCAATGCTTAGGAAATACATTCCTTTTTGTAAATGGCTTACATCGATTGCTAACAAAGTGATAAAACAAGTGTGTTTCATTTTAATAATTTTATGGTCAGTAGATAGGTACGGCTTCTTTTTCCCATTTAGCGATTTCTTTTTTTAATTGATTTTCAATTTCTAATCCTTTACCAATTAGGTTATTTTTTTCACTTATATCTTCAACTACATTAAATAGATGAAATTTTCCGCTGTGATATTTTATAAGTTTCCATTGACCCGAAATCACTGCAGCGTATTGATCTTCATAACTTCTAAAGAAATATAAATTACGCGGTGAAATATCTTCTCCTTTTAATATTGGCAGTAAACTTACGCCTTGAATATTCTCATTTTGATATTTTTCTCCCGAAGCTATTTCCATCAAAGTTGGAAAAACATCAATGGACTGAACAGGAATGCTAGTTTCGGCATTTGCTTTAGTAATACCAGGATAATTGACAATAAATGGCACCCTTGCTCCGCCTTCACCTAAAGTATTCCCTCCTTTTTTTCCACCACTTAATGGTGTATTCTTATATGCTCCTCCTTGATCGGAGAGTACAATTACAATTGTATTATCTGCTATTCCTTTGTCCTTGATTGCTTTTCTTACCCTACCAATCGATTCATCCATAGCCTCAACCATAGCCGCATGATGCGCATATTTACCTTCCAAGCCTGCATCTTGGTATTTTTTGAGTAAATCCTTTCTACCTATAGAGGGGCCGTGTACGGAATAGTACCAAAAAGATAGCATGAATGGTTGGGTCTTATCATAATTCTTAATGAAGTCAACGGCACCATCTGTAAGGACATCTGTTAAATAATCTCCTTCTTTATAATTTTTCTGAAATTCTTTTGGGTCTCCACTCTTAAAAAAGGGATAATAATAATTTTTGGGATGACCATTATCAGTTGTTCCAAACGTTTTATCAAACCCTTGATGTTCTGGATAGTATTTATCATCTCCTAAATGCCATTTGCCAATAAACATATTGTAATATCCGTACTCCTTCAACTTTTCTGCATAAGTCACTTCTTCATGCGGAAGATAATTTCTAGAAGGTCTTTTCATAGGATCTTTTGGCCAAATATTGTATTCAGAATTTATAAAATGTTTTTCTTCTGGGATATGCCTTGACATTTCTAACCTCACAGATTCTTTACCTGTGAGTAAACTTGCTCTACTCGGACTACAAGTTGGTGTTGGAATATAGGCTCGTTGAAAATCTAGACTTTCTTTTTTGAATTGATTCAAATTTGGAGTTTGAAACGTGGTATTTCTATAACCGACATCAGACCACCCCCAATCATCTATAAACAACAACACTATATTAGGTTTTGGGGCTAAAGCAGTTTGTTTAACTGAAGTATTTTCGGTTGTGTATTCTCCTTTATTTTTACATGAGAATACAAGTATGCTACACAAGATAGCTAAGGTAATTTTAAGATGAATTAATTTCATTTGTTACTGTATTGATTAAGTATACCCTATTTGAAGTAAATATGTATTTAAATTATAATAAAGCTGTTTCTCTAAGTTTAGAAAATGTAGTTAAGGGTAAATTAATTGCTACATTTCATCCAACTTATTTTGTAAAAATAGTACGTTTAAAACAAAATTACTCCTGTTGATTAATTATTGTACACTAAAACTCCAAACTTACCCCTTGGCTTGTACTACTTTACCTTTCCTTGGCAACACTTCTCGGCAATAATTAATTTTCCCCTATAACTTCTCCATCATTAATATCATCTCCATCAAAGAATGTCGACTAGCTTTTTTATAATGTCTTTTTTTAATTCTGTGCTTAATGAATAATATCTTTTAACTTCTTTCTAAATAATTTTAAAATGGCTTTATTAGCATTGTTAGAGGCGATATTACACCATTCATTTGGGTCGTTTTTATGGTCGTACAATTCTTCAAAACCATTAGGGTATACTGTATATCTGTATTGTTCATTTCTCAAAGAATGCATTCTCTTTTTTTTAGAAGTTAGTGCCCAATCATTCCAGTTTGCGCTTTCATCTTTTAAAAGTGTAGCCATACTTTGTCCTTCAACTTTTTCATTTTTGGGCAATCCACACAATTCGACCAATGTCGGATAAACATCCAACAACGAAACAACTCTTGTGCTCACACGTTCTTTTTCATTTCTAGGATCAAAAATCAATAATGGGGTTTTTGCTGCTCGTTCCCAAAGTACGTTTTTAGACCAGTGTTCTTTTTCACCTAAATGATATCCATGATCTCCCATAAGGACTACTATCGTATTTTCATTATACTTACTGTTATTAAGAGCGTCCATAACACGTCCTACACAAGCATCTGCAAATGATAAGTTAGCCAAATACGCACGTACAGCCTCTTTCCATTTTCCCTCTTCAACAACTGCTTGATGAACACTTTTTTTAGCCATATTATTTCCCATATTACCAACATCGTCTAAATCATTTTTTAAAGTTTCCGGAATGTTAATATCATTAAGGTCATATAAGTCAAAAAACTGCTTTGGTGCGAACCAAGGTAAATGTGGTCTGAAAATGCCACATGCTACAAAAAACGGCTTGTCATGTTCCTGCTGTAAAAATTGTGCACAGTAATCCGCATTTTTCCAATCGTGATTATCTTCCAATGCAACATCAACAGGGTACCAATCAAAACTTCGGATGAATGATCCTTTTACCCCTCGCTTTTTTAATTCTAATCCATGTGTTTGCTTATTTTCTTTTGATGGAGAATCCGCTCCAATATTTCCAACTCGTTCTACTTGAAAAGAACCTGGATCACTACCTGGTCTGGGTTCTTTTTTTTGACCTCTTGGGCTATGGAAAATTTTACCAGCTGCTGCGGTTTTATATCCATTTTGTTCAAAATACTGTGGTAATGTTACTGTATTTTCAAAACCTTTTATTTCTCTAAAATGCTCTGAGTTTCCATATACTCCGGTTGTAGATGGCAAGTAACCTGTTAGCAAACTTGTTCTAGATGGGTTACAAAGTGCGGCAGAGCAATAGGCATTTTTAAAAATAACACTTTTGTTTGCCAGAGCATCCATATTAGGTGTGATAGCCTGTTGATTTCCTCCAAATGCGCCCACCCAATCGTTCATATCATCTACCATTATGAGCAAAATATTTGGTCTTTCTTTGTTATCATTAGTATAGATTTTACTTGAGTCGACAACCTTATTGCTATTGCCTTTTGTTGAGGCACAAGATACTAGTGATAAAAGCAATAAAATGATTGACATGTTTATTACTCTTTTGATTATACTATTATTCATTTATTTCAATTTTTGTGTAATGGCTAATAAGAAACATAGGGATTTTTCTCGTTTCATTTTAACCTTAAGGTTAAAAATCTAAATTTTTGTTATTTAGATTCCCGTTTTATTCATTGATTCTGTTTTTATAATATTAAATTAAGAATCTTCAATTTCACAGGAATGACAGTTTCATCGAAACCCCGACGCTTAGCGTCGAGGAATTCTTTTCGATTAAATTATATTTATCTATGCCGTATATCAATTAATTATTCAAACTCTATTTCTTTAAAATGGTGCTTCATAAGTCATTTAATTACAGCTTCCATCCGAAGGTACTGTAACTTGAGGACAACCACCTATAGCATTTGTTGGAAAGATAAAAAAGTCTTCTTGTTCAAAATCTGTATTCTTTTTTCTTATATCCCCAACAACCACTTCATAGCAACCATTATCTGGACCGGTACATCCTCCCGCTGCAGCTGCATTATCTCTTATCGCTCCAATGGAATGACCGGGTGTACTTGATTCATCAGGGTTTTTACATCTTAATATTAGCTCTCTTCTATCGTCGCAATCAAAATATTTAAAGTCTTTCCCTTTTACTTGCGCTCCTTCACCGCCAGTTACAGTAATATCCCCAATATATGATCTACTATCAAAAGTACCCTTGTTTTCAATTAAGCCAGGTTTATTACCTATAAAACCAGCTGCTATTTGAACTGCATGGGTTGAATTAATCGATACTACTCTTTCAATATCTACACGTCCTTGATCTACACGATGTGGTGACATATTAAAGGCTGCGTCTCCATTTCGAGATGTAATATCTCTTCCCACTACATCATCTACACTAATTTCATTTACTTGATTAGTAGCTGCTGCACCAGTTTCTACCCTTAAAGTAACACCTCCTTCTCCATCAAGGTTTTTGTACAATACCGTTTTTCCCGACTGCATTTGCACGACTCCATAACCCACGTGCATTCCTGTCATAACAATATCTTTAACAACACCTTGTCTTGATATCTCATCTACATTTTCACTTGATGGTAAGTTGAGCACAATATTTGAAAATTTTGAATACGAATCAGTTAAACTCATGCCTGAAAACTTAAAATTTTTGACATAACCATACTCAACAAATCGTACACCGCCGTAATCTCCCTCAGGAATATTTGCTTTAAACCAGGTACTAGGGTCCATGTTATCTTCATCTGAATTTGTAATAGCTACATTTTCAACATAAAAATCCTCTCCTACTAAAAACATACGTAAATTTTTACCCGAAGGCCATCCAACCAAATCTGGTTGTATAGTTACGTCTGTATCTATTTTTAAATGAATATTAGACCTTAGTACTACTTCAGTGAAACAATAGGTTCCTGCTGTAATTCTAATGATGCCTCCTCCAGAATTTGACACATCTAATATTTGCTGACTTAATAAATCGCTGTCTTGTGGACTACAGTTACCATTAAGATTTGCAATTACTTCTGTTGAAGGAATTTTATTTTCATAGAATCTATCTTCATTATCTGTTAATCTATCAGTAGTAGTTTCTCCAGAAAGAAATAAATCGTCTGTATTGTTGTTTTCTTCCTCCTCATTCTCCTCAGTAAGATCTTCTTGTTGAACATCATCACCACTTGGATTAGAGGAACAAGCAAAAAATACCATTGAAAAAATAGCAATTAACCATATTCTAAAAAAATTAAAACTTCGTCTTTTCATATGCTTCATTTTACGTAAAGATCAATAAATAGAAAGGAGTAAATGTTTTTTTGAATAATAAAAATGTAGCTAAGGGTAAATATGAACTAATTATTCTTAATCAAGAAGATCAACATCTACCCTGCTTAAAAATTTAAGCTTGAGCCATCTAATTAAGTTTAGCGTATTCAAATACGTAACCCATTAGAGTCAATTAAGCTCTCAATTTGTTTTTTAAGTTCTTTGGCCTTATCTGGATGTTTCTCAATAATATTGTCTTTTTCAGAAGGATCTTGTTTTAAATTATATAATTCTGGAGAGAATTTCTTTTTACCTCGCTTATATCCTTTAATATATTTCCAATCTCCAACTCTTATAGCTCGATTATACCTGGTTTCCTCTAACATAAATGGCAATCCTTTTGCGTCATTACCTAAATAGGCATCTAAGGTGTTTCTGCTATCACGTGCCTCTCCTTCAGGAATATCTATAGATAGTAATTTTGAAAAAGAACCAATCAAATCAATTTGATTAACTAATGCATCTGATTTTCCCGGTTGTATTTTTGCAGGCCATTTAATAATAAAAGGCACTCTTGTTCCTCCTTCATAAATTTGATATTTCCCCCCTGTATAAATACCAGATGCGTCATGACCTCTATCATTTTCGGCTTCAGATTTAACTACTGTTGTTCCGTCTACGTAACCGTCATCATAAACTGGTCCGTTATCACTAGAAAAAATAACAATAGTATTTTCTGTAAGTCCATTTTCTTCTAAGGACTTTAAAATTTCACCTACTGCCCAATCAAACTGCACCATGGCATCACCTCTATAGCCTAATGTTGTTTTTCCCTGAAAACGTGGATGTGGCGCTCTTGGCACATGAATATCTTGTGCCGCATAGTATAACATAAAAGGTTCTTCTTTATGTGCTTCTATATATGTTTTTGTTCTTTCGATAAATGTATCGGTCATCGTCTCGTCATTCCATAATGCTGATTTTCCTCCAGACATATAACCTATTCTTCCAATACCATTTATTATACTGTTATCATGCCCTCTCGTACTTTGATAATAGGTCATGGCCTCTCTATTAGTTTTGCCATCAGGATATTGTGTACTGCCTTCAATTTGAACATCTTTCAATTCTTTACTTACATAAATAGGATCGTTTGCATCATAATTCAATACCCTGTGTCCGTCTAAATACACACAAGGCACACGATCATTTGTCGATGGTAACAGAAAAGAATAATCAAATCCAATTTCTAAAGGTCCTGGAGACACTTTTCCGTTCCAATCAGTAACGCTATCTTCTTCTCCAATTCCCAAGTGCCATTTGCCAATGACTCCAGTAGTATATCCTGCTTTCTTAAATAGTTTTGGTAAGGTATAAGCATCAGTAGGAATAGTTAATGGTACATTGGGCGGTAAAATGTTTATATTATCTCTAAACCCATGAATCCCTGTTAAAAGTGAGTACCTGCTTGGTGTACAGGTTGCTGCAGAGCAATGTCCGTCTGTAAATTGTATCCCACCTGCAGCTAGCTTATCTATATTTGGAGTTGGAATTAGTTTTGAACCATAGACTCCAACATCTGCATACCCTACATCATCACCATAGATAATAACCACATTTGGTAACTTATCGACAGCTTCTTTAGCCTGTTTTGTCTCCGTTTTACAGCTAAAAAACAAAGCTGATAGTAATAGTAAAAATGGTATTCTTTTCATGAGTCTGGTTAGTTATAATTTTTAAGTTGGCTATCTAATTCTTCTATTCTTTTTTGCTCTGTTGCACTTAATTTTTTACCTCCATCTATTTTAAGATGTAAGCGTTTAAGCTCATTCAACTCTTGAGTTCTTATAGGGATGTTTGGAAAAGTAACATTAAAGGTTATGTTTGTAGTATCTCGCTTTACAATATCTCCGTTATCCTCAACCAAAACCTGAAAATTGAATGTTTTCTTTGTTGTTAATACCATATTAGATATGTTTTTCAAATACAACTCTTTAAACTTATAATGCATCTCTCCTGTTAAGGAATCTATAGTAAACATCTGGGCATGAACGGAAGGAATAATTCTATAAACCAACTCTTGTTCTTGGTCTTTGTCCGTAGCACTAACTTTTCCAATATGGTATTCTATATCCTCATATTTGTAATCGTAATCAATTACATATTCGCTTAAATTAAATTCAGGTTTTATGTTTTTACTTCCTAATTCATCTGGTGTTATCCCTTCTTCATTATCTAGCTCCTTTAAAAATGCTATGAGTTGCATTTTTTCTTTTTTGCTTAATGTATTTGCCCTCCTATGAACTTTTACTAATTCACCTTGTCCTGTATTAAACACCTCTTCTAATGTTTTAGCAGATCCATCATGTAAGTATGGTGCACTTTGCCAAATACTTATTAATGTTGGTGTATCTATACCATTTAGTTCTTTCCCTAGCCTATTCCCACTATTTTTGGTAATCGTTCCTACATCATGCATGACTCCAAATCCACTATCGGTAAATGTTGATCCTGAATGACAGGTATAACATTCTAAATTGATAAAATGTGAACGGCCTTTTTTTGCTGCTTTTGTCATAGTGCCATCATCATTTTTGTAAGGACTCTTAGGGTAGTCTGAAAGAGACGTTACATATTTTGCTAAGTTATCTAACCCAACATGCAAACCTGACTTACTAGGAAAAAACGGTTTATGCGCCTTTCTAAGCACATCATAAAGAAACCCTGTTCCCTCATTTAAGTTTCTAATTTGGTCATCAAAATCTTGAACTTCGTCAAAATTAGCAGACCAATGCAAGGTTCCATGCTTCATCCCTTCTTTTCCTCTTAAATCGATAGTATTTCTTAATCCTTCACCTAAATTAGATAAATCCCAAATACGTCCATCGTGGCTTCCATCTATATGACAGCTTGCACAACTCATATACCCTTCGCGCGATAAATTGCTAATATTGGTTCTATTGAATATTCGTTTACCATCCAATATGTCTGCATCTAATAACTCGTTAGTTACGGTTCTCCATTTAGTAAGATATTTTAGTTCTCCATTTGGCTGAGATTCAAAAACCGCTATGTTTCTAGACAATTGATTATGAACGTATAATCGGGTTCCATCATTATTTGCAACTAATGCTCTTGCGCCATCTCCATAAGAATTAAAAATGGATTGATTATTTGGATTGAACGCATCTACCGAAGTAATAGTTTGACTACCATGTGTAGTAACATATAATATATTTCCAAAAGCATTATAAGTAGCTGCTGAAGCAAAATCACTATTATCTAAGTCTAAACGATTTTCGTCAACTTCTTGTTCTTTATCTAAATCTATATTAATTACAGTACTTCTTACGGTATGGTCAAAAACCAACGGTTTTCCATCACGTTTCAACCCTCTAAATAAATTATCCTTTTTTGCTGGTATCCATAAGTCTGTCTGTTGTGGGTTTACCGCCATAGCTCCTAAATAGTTTGGGTAACCTCTACCATTGGATAAGCCGTCATTTACCATTGTTGGCTTTAAAACCTTGTTGTATGATACTTCCCAATTTTTCACATCTACCCATTGTACTCTTGCTCCCTCTTGATTAGACGCAATAAGTTGATTTGCTACAACTCTGTTTTTCTTTGGAATAAATGCCACATGCCTTAATGGACCTTCTAATTGAATATTACGCAACATTTTATAACTATCTGTATCTATTTCTTGTAGGGTATTCGTTGCTGACAGGGCAACATAAGCAAATTTCGACTCTTTATTTAGTGTTAGACCATATGGTGCAGATCCATAACCTAACGAAATTGTTTTTAGGTGCTTGCCTGACTCTACATCATGCACAAAAATAGCATCACTTTTTGCACAACTAATCCATAGTTCATTATCTTCTTTAATGATTGAAGTAGGTTCTTTGCCTGTAGGTTTTTCATATATAGACTTACCTGTTTTCGTATTAAAGGCTGTAAATGAATTATTATCTGGATTTACCACATAAAAACGATTATCATTTTCATCTAAAATAACAGTACTACTTGAAATTGGCAGGTTATTTTCTAATGGCGCATAAACGACTTGTACCGCAGAACTTTTTATAAGCTTATCACTTCCTTCTTTTTTTGTAGTTAACGTAACGCTATAATTACCCGGCTTTGAAAAGGTCTTTTTTATGGATGTGCTTGATGAAAAAGGCGTGCTATGGCTACCATCTCCAAAATCCCATGAGTAACTAATTTTTGACTTTCCTTTGTTACTTATAACGGCTTTAAGAGTTATCTTATCCCCTACTTCCTTAGGTTTATCAACTACCACCTGGGAACTATAATCTACAATCTCTGAACCTGTCGAAAATTGCGTTACTAAGGTATCTGCTTTAAAAGGATTGCCTACTAAGTCCATTAAATTGGTGGTAACATATACCTCATAGCTTGTATTCTTCTTTAGAGGCTTATATGGAATAGCGTGAACAATCCCCATACCATGGCTAAAACCACAATCTACAATTTTATCTGTTCCCTTTTCTTTTACGTAAACAGCACCATTCTCTAAACATTCGTTATCTATAAAATCTGAAAAAGAAATTCCTATTTTACCTAAAAGTGATACATTTTTTTTGCCGTTTTTAGGAAATACACTTCGCACTTCAGGATCTTTTAAATCGGGGGCTATTTGATGCACACCCAAGTTTAATTTACTTTCTACTTCATGATCTGAAGTTATTATTGAAAGGTTTCCTAGCGGAGATACAAAAGCATAATCGTTACCCGGTGGGTGCTGTGGTTCTACCCCTATAACAAAAGACGCTTTATCATCTTTTACGTCCCACCTTGTAAGACCAGGATAATGCCCTATGTATAAATTATCATCTTGTAGGTACATGTATTCTGGTTTAAAAATCTTATCAGTGCTTCCTAGTTCAATTTCTTTAATATCCATCGGATCGGAAAAATCGTAAGTAAGAATTTTAGAAATCTTATCTACATTCTTCTCTCCTGAAAAAGCACCATTGTAAAAACGATCGCCATATAAAATCCCTTGATATCCTATTTTAATAGCTCTATGGTTTATTAGATTAGGATGCTTTGGGTCACTTACATCCATTAAAACCATGTGCCCTTTTGCAGTTGCTACTGCTGCTGGCGAAAGCACCAACATATCTCCAATAGCATGAACAGAGCGTATGGTTTGATTGTATAATTCGTTTTTTCGCAGATGCGATAATAATTTAGGCTCTTTAAAATTTTCTGTACTTATAATAAACAACCCGTTAGCCCCTGTTGGCGCGTAGACATATTTCCCTCCTACCCATGCAGGTGCAAAGGTAAACCCATCATATACTGTTGATTTTTCAACTTCAGGAAAATGATAACGGCAAACTACTTTTGGTAAAGTTTTTGGATCATCATCGTATAATGGACCAATATCAAGAATTAAAAAGCCGTTGTGGTTTTTACCTCGATCTGAAAACAACATCATATCCTTGTAATAATATAATCCATGATGCTCTCCCAAATCACCTAAATAATGTTCTTTTCCCTCTACATGATATAATTCCGGATAATCTCTAGAATCAAATACCGTTTTTGGATTTCTTGGGTCATCAATATTATAAGCGGCAAAGGCCCCATCTCCTATACCTCCTCCAAAATCAAAACTCATTGGCGCAACCATAAGCCCCTTATGGTAACCTACTGCACTTAAAGCCTTACCACAGTCTATCCATGATAGAATTTGACCTAAATCTTCTTTGGGGTATTTCTTGTTAAAAGGCGCATGTACTTTGTTTGGTTTTTTATTGGCAACACTTCTAACCGAGGTATAATTTCCGTTTATAGGTATTAAAACAAAGGCCGGTAATGCTAGAAGCCCAAATACTAAAAGGGTTTTTATCATTAGTTTAATCAAGATATTTTTAGTATTCATAACTTCTTAGTTCGATAAATGCTTTTTAAAAAATTCTATTACGTAATTAAGTTCTTTCTGCTCTTTAAAAAAGGCATGTTTTGCGCCTTCTATGATAACCAAATCGCTTTCTATACCATAATCTTTTAGTTTTTCATGTAAAATGACACTTTGGTTTAAAGGCACAAGCTTATCTTGGTCTCCATGCATCAATAAAAATGGAGGATCATCTTTTGACACATATTGTATTGGACTAGACTGTTTTGCTAATAAGGGTTTCTCTTCATTTGTACCCCCTAAAAGATTTGTAATATTAGGCACATGTGTAGTGCCATTTTGTACATTTAGATCTTCTACTATTTTAATCATATCAGAAGGTCCAAACCAATCACAAACGGCATTAACATGGCTAGATACATCGGTCACTCCAACACTACCTTCTAGTTCATTAGTACTACCTGTAAGACCAGCAAGGGCAACCAAATGCCCCCCAGCAGAAGATCCCCAAAGCCCAAAATTATTTGGATCTATATGGTAATCTGATGCATACTTTCTCAAGTATCTTATTGCAGCCTTAGTATCATGTATTTGAGCAGGAAAGATATCATGGCGACTCAATCGATAATTTATTGACGCCATTGCAAAACCATGTTCTAACAATATGGAATGTTTTCCAAAATCTTCTTTAGACAATTTGTTCCACCCTCCACCATGCACCCAAATCACTAACGGCATGGGTTTATCAGAGGTATAGTTTTTGGGAAAATATAGGTCTAGTGTTTGGGTTCTATGACCGTTTTCTACATAGGGAATATTTTTATAAATTTTTATATGCTTTGGTATTAAAGCCTGTTCTGCATTCATCCTATCAACAAACTTATGATATACTCTAAACTCTTTTTTGTTAAGTGCTCCATCTATGTTTTTATCAACATGATCAACATAGTCCAGATTAAATTCAGCTAGTTCTTTCCCTTGTAATTTTTCATCGCTATTCAAATCAAAATCAACAAATTTTGTTTTTGCTTTTTTTATAGATGATTTAATAACTGGTGTTAAAATGATATTTTTATACTTTACAGCAGTATGATCGCCTTGAAAATATATGGGACCTGATTTGGTGTCGTCTGCACTTAATGCTCCCTTAGTTGCGCCTTCTATTGGCTGATTATCGATAACTTTCTTTCCGTTAAGTATGACCGTTATGTGCTGATTTACTAAAGTGATATCATATTGCTGCCATTTTCCACCCTCTTTCCCTGCATTTTCTGATGCTCGAACACGTCCGAAAACAGAACCTATCCCTTGAATCCCCTGCATACGACTATCTCTATCTACAACCTGTACTTCATATCTTCCTTTAAGGTAAATGCCACTGTTACCTCCTTTTGGAACATTAACCTCAAGTTTTAAATTGAAATCTTCAAACTCTTGCTTGGTTCTTAAGTTTCCATACTTAGAAAAAGGTTCAAAACTACGCTTTGGGGTTTTATTAACCATGATTCCATTTTCTACAATCCAGCCATTCTTTTGGTTGGGATTAGTAAGCTCCCAGCCTTCTAAATTTTTGCCATTAAAAAGTGACGGTGGTTTATCGTATTGAATGGAGTCTAAATTTGGCTTAAAGGGCAATGGTGGTAATCGTTTTCCTGTAAATGTTTCTTTTTCTTTTGTACCATCTTCTAATTGATAATTTGCAATAAGCTGCATCTCATCACCATAAATAACTGCTCGGTTTTGAATAACTACTTTTGATCCTGTTGGTGAACCTCCAACATATTTAGGTTTTCCAACCGAACTTTTGCGTTTGAAATAGAGTGTATCGCCAACTATTTTAATGTCAAAAATTTTGTTATGCTGTCCAACAGTCCATATTTCCCCTTTTACCTCAGTACTGTCTCCCTTTACAGAAAACCACGCAGGATGTCCATTAGGTAAATCTAGAGCCCAGTTACTTTTAGAATTAGTAGACAGTTTCTTTTCTGTATGGCAAGAAAAAAGCAGCAAAACACCTGTGAATAGGCGCAAGCAATAAGCATAAAACTTATTGAACTTCATATAAATAAAATTTTAAATTAATGGCTAAACAATCCTCTGGAGTAAAAGAACTAAAATTAAAAGTCTTTTTTGAGACCTTCCGTAAATTATATGTATCACTCAGTACATAAGCTATAATGCCAGTAATTTAAAATAATGACTTACTTTATAGAAGTAGATATCATAAGTTTGGAAGCCTTTAAACCCTCAGATTCTGCCGTTAAAACTATTTTTCCAGTTTCACCCTTTTTGGAACGAATAACTACAAGCGCTAATCCATTAAAAACCTTACGCTCTTTAGCTTGAAAGGATTCATGATTTGTTGGATCTCCATTTCCTATGCCAATTATTTCTCCAGGACCTTCGATATTGTACTTTACACTATTGTGGGTTCTAGGAACTGTTTCTCCTTTTTTATCTGTAATAGAAACCGTAACAAAAGACAAATCTTGTCCATTAGCGGAAATTACAGATCTATCTGGTGACAATTTAATTCTACTTGCTTTTTTTGTTGTTTTTACCGTTTCTTCAGCCCATTTTTGTCCATTCTTATAGGCTATCACTTTTAATTCCCCTGGCTTGTAAACTACATCATCCCATCTTAAACGATACTGATATTTTTCTTTCTTTCTTTTACCTAAAGATTTTCCATTTAAGAATAGTTCTGCTTCATCTCCAGATGTGTACACAAAAACGGGTGTAACCTTACCCACACGCTCTGGCCAGTTCCAATGAGGTAAAATATGAGCCATAGGAAAATCTGGACGCCAATGCGCCTGATACAAATAATATCTATCTTTTGGAAAACCACATAAATCCACAATTCCGAAGTAAGAACTTCTAGGTGGAATATTTCCCCCCAGTTTTTCCAGTTCGGCCTTCATTTTTGCTTTTTCGGCTGGATCGGTAAAATTGAGTAAGTTCGTTTTGTCTTTGTTATATGGTGTTGGCTCTCCTATGTAATCAAAACCAGTCCAAACAAATTCACCTATCATATAGGAATATTTGTCTTGAGCCTCAAACTCTTTATCTGCTGGGTAAGCCCAATTTGGAGCAGAGTAATCATAACTACTTACTTGAAAATACCCACCGCTACCTTGTTTTTTATTATCATAATTTACTGGAAAAAAATATTCACCTCGAGAACTTATTGTTGAAGCTGTTTCACTTCCATACAATGGCATATTAGGATTATTTTTATGAAATTCCTCATACATATGCGGCTTATAATTGATCCCATGAACGTCTGTTGTTTTTTGAAAACCATTGGTTTGCGCCTCTGGTCTGCTATTCCCAAATGTTGTTGGACGTGTTGAATCCTCAGATTTTATAATATCAGCTAGTCTTAATGCCATAGGAGCATCTTGTCCTTGACGCAATTCAATCATTTCATTACCTGTACTCCACATGATAACTGATGGGTGATTCCGGTCTCTGCGAACCATAGCTCTTAAATCTCTTTCATGCCATGCGCCAAATAAAGTGCTATAATCGTTATCTACTTTCTTTTTGTTCCAAACATCAAAAGCTTCTACTTGAACTAAAACCCCCATTTTGTCACACAAATCCAAAAACTCAGGAGCTGGTGGGTTATGTGCTGTACGAATGGCATTAGTTCCAAATTCCTTTAAAATTTCAATTTGACGCTCCATAGCACGCACATTTATGGCTGCTCCCAAAGGTCCTAAATCATGGTGTTGGCAAACCCCGTTTAGCTGTACTCTCTTACCGTTTAATAAAAACCCATCATTAGCCGTAAACTCTATCGTTCTTATTCCGAAAGATGTTTTATAATCATCAATAATTTCTCCGTTTTGAATTAAAGTCGTTCTTAATTCATACAGATTTGGGGTTTGCAAGTTCCATAATTTTGGATTTGAGATTTCTATATCAACTTCATTTTTGAAATTTGTTTTTTGCTCTGTAACTTTTATTGAATTATTGAAGATCTCATGTAACACTTCAATCGCTTCATTTGCATTTTTCACGTCCGTTTTAATGTGAATGGTTGCTTTTTTAGAAGATACTTTTGGAGTGGTCACAAAAACACCCCATTGGTCAATATGTATTGGATTTGTTTTTACTAAACGTACATTTCTGTAAATTCCACCACCAGGGTACCATCTTGACGATGCTTCTTTGTTATCTAATCTCACTGCAATGGTATTCTCTTCTCCTATTTTTAAGTAATGCGTAATATCAAACCTGAAGGATGAATAGCCATAGGGCCAGTCACCAACATAACCACCATTTACCCAAACAGAGGTTCCAGACATGGCTCCATCAAACTCAACAAATATTTTCTTCCCAACATCAGATTTTTGTGATTTAAATACTTTTCTATACCAACCTATTCCTGCCCAAGGTAATTTCCCTGTTTGGTTTGGCAAATCTGCTCTAAAAGGTCCTTCAATACCCCAATCGTGCGGTACATTCAATACACGCCAATCGGAATCATCAAAGCTTGGTTCATCTAAATCTTTTGGTTCTTTTAATACAGTACCATCTGGCATAGCTCCAAATCGAGCAAACTTCCATTGATTGTTAAAGTTTTCAATACTTCTAGATTGACTATTTACATGGTTTATACCGACAATAGTTAGTATAAAAATGTAATACAAGGGAATGACTTTGAATGAAAATTTCATATATATTGTTTAATTTTTACTTTTTATTACAAAGATTAATTAATGCTTTTCCAAAAGCAATACCTAAGCGTTTTTGACCTTCTGTATTATAATGCAAATTATCTGAATGTTTTGGATAATCCAACCAATCTGCATTAGTTGATGTTTTTATGATTTCTATATAATCGTCTCCTTCAGCAACGGCTTCCATAGCTGCTCTAACTAATTCTGGGCCTTCTTTAAATTTTCTTGATAAAGGATTCACTTGACCAATGACTATGGGCAGATTATCAAGAGACAACGTTTTTCTGTAACTCGTTACTAAATTATTAAGATTTATTTTATAGTTAGATGCTGTTATCTCTTTATTTGTATCACTTTCGCCTTGTAACCAACCTAGTCCAATGACTTTATAGGATTGACCTGTTTTTTCAAGCATATTGAGATTATTTTTGATATTTAAAATATGTGATTCAAATAACCTTAGGTTTTTTCGTTTTGCCCCTCGTTCAGCTAAATTAGCTTTTTCTGTAGTCCATTCCGGATTCCAGGCTCCATATAATGAAGTACCTCCTACTGCTTTCTTTATTAAAAGATAGTACTGATTTGGGTTCGCTTCAGCAAGCGTTAACCCCAATAATAGCTCAGGGCCAAAATGCATATCAAAAGAATACTTGTCACTTACAGCCACATAATACGATAAAGGTTCTGCCTGTTTTTTCGGATTGTCGGATGTACTCAATAATACTCGATTTGACACTTTTTCAATCCGCTTTTTAATATCATAGCTTAAAGCACTATAATTTCCATGACCTACCATATTAGATTGTCCTGCCAATAAAACTACATGAATATCTTTTTTGTCATTAGTTTGAGCGGCAGTATCTTTTAAATTAAATGATAAAAACAAACTAATACACAATACACATACAAAGAGAAAAAACAGTTTATTCTTATATCTTACAATCATTACTTTTTAATATTTTTATTGCTATTCCCTTTTTCAAAAACTAGCTTAATATCCTTTTTCTTGGCATCCTCATTAGCTTCTCTCACTAGTTGTAAAAATATCTTCATTTGTTTACTAAATATTAATTATCTCCAAAGTCTGAGAACCAAATGAAAATATATCTAAAAAAACTGTTGTGTATTTCATTCAAAATGACACGAATTATTTCCTTTAATTTACAAAGTTTACAGTTTCTCGTTTAATTCAATATCAATAAATCTAAAACCACCTAAAGGGATTTCAATATCTAATGTGGAATCAGAATTCAATTTGAACTCCTCTCCACTTAAAATATCTTTAATTTTTTTAACTTCAATATTGTTGATTTTAACCTTTGCAGTTTCTTTATTTGGATTGATATAACCATTTTCAACAATGGTTAAACGTAATTGTTTTGCTCCTACCTGAGCAACTACCCATCCTACATTTCCTGATACATTTACCGGAATTAGAGACGAACTTTTCTTTATATCTTCTTCAATTACTTTGTAATACTCATCAGGGGCATAAGTTTCTTTTCCATCTGCTGAATAATAATTCTTACCATCAGAATAATACTCCTTCATGATATTTTTATACCAAGGATGAATATTTTCTTTAAGAAGTTTACGGTACACTTTTTTTGCTGCAAAGACACCTTTTTGAGGTGGTGTAATTAACACCATACCATTATTATACTTAGGAATAAAATTTAAACGTCTCTCATTGGCACCAGCAGCATACTTCGAAAAATCCCATTCAGTTAATGGAGCTCCAGGCCATGTGCCATTTAATCTGCTAAATACATAGGGGTCATTTTCTGTTTTTTCTTTATCAAAAAATGTTAACCATTTTACGTTACTAGCTCTACTTAGATATTCATGTTCTGGATTAGCAATACTTAAATGTACCGGCGAAAAGCTTAAAATATCTGAACGCTTTGGAACGTAAATAGCACCCTCTGCAATCAAGTCCCATAACAAACTCATATATTCTTGATCTACAGGAAAATTATCTATAAACTGAGCACCGCTAGAAATGGTATACACCATAGTTCTTAAAAAATGATTCGGTAAAGTTTGATTTGAGTGTTGACGCAAACGATCAAAACTGGCATTATCCCTTGCACAACGCGCACCCCAACTATCTACAGCACCTGCAGCCCAAATCCCTAATCTGGAAGTAAAACTTAATTCCATCGATTTATCTGTTGTTTCTTCCATGGCTGGCACAAAAACGTTAGCGTATTTACCAGAAACTAAAGGTTCCCATTTTTTCATATAAACGCTAGATTGCCAGAACAAATGTTTATTTCTCAAATACATATTGGCATTTCTGGTTTTGGCATAGTCTGCTAATGGCAATATCAAATCATTCATTACAAACTTAAATTCATCAGAATGGTCTTCAACTTCAGGATAAATAATTACGGTTTTATTTCCATTGGCAATATCAAACCCTTTTTTTGTTGTTTCCACTTGATACATATAAGGGTCATTACCATGTCCAGCCCAATAAGAAATTCCTTTCCCTTTAGATTGATCGTGCCTTTTTTTAATTTTTTCTAAAACTTCTTCTTGAGTAAGTTTATATTTCATTCTGCGGTCACGTTTGTTTTTATAAATTTCACTTGACATAGCAGAACGGTCCCATTTTTCTTTATCAAAATTCCCTCCATTCAAGAAAACTGGATTATCATGGTTAGCTTCAATGCGTTCAATACTTTTTCTAGCCTCAGGTTTCTTTCTGTTCTCAGACATAAAATAAACAGTAGCAGATTTCTTTTGATACTTGGGCTTTTTAAACTTTATCAAGTTGTTTTTTATACCGCTAGTGTTAGCTAGAATATCTTGAATTTTTCCAGGAGGATTTAATTCTCTAAATTCTTTTTTCCATTTTTTACTATCAAAATCAATAATATGAATAGCACTACCTCCACTTTGAGCACTTGCCAAAATTACTTTATTAGAATTTGGATCTTTAAACATGTCGTTAAAAGAAAATCGTGTTGGTAGCACTTCGGCATCGGCCTCTTCATCTCCAAAATCAGAAATAACAAGGTTACTTCCTTGTAAAACTATATGCGCTTTTTTTCCTTTGTTACTAACAACTTCTGGCTGAATTACACGATACATCCCTCGATTAAGCACCTTTCTTTCTTTAATCTTATTCAAATCGAAAAGAGACTGCTTATTTGTCTTCGTATCAATAATTGTAAAATAGTTTCCTTTTGCTTTTGCACCAACTCGCCCTAATAATATCTCGCTATTGCCATCATTATTGACATCTACTACCTTTAGGTCTCCAAATGGCCCTCTTTTTTTCAATTTAATAGTTTGATAAGGTTTAGCTTCTAAAGGTTTGAAAAAGTAAACAGACCCTGGACCACTCATGCTATTTTGCACACCATGTACAACTAGAATTTCTTCTCCATTAGCTAATTTGGCTGGTCTTAAAAAGTTAGTAACATGTAGTCCTTTAGGAGGGTGTACTTTATGTAATGCTTTACTAAAGGGTTTTTCAATTGAATACGTTTTAGACGCTACTTCGCTTATTAGTTCTCCTTTCGGGGATAAATAATAATAGCTATTATCATAACCACCACAAACCGCATAAGATTTACCATCTTTTTGTATCACACATACCGAATACATTGGTGCTTCATTTTGCTTGAATTCCCATAACAATTTGCCATTGCTATTTAAGCAGTATATTGAACCATCTGCATTCGCTGCAAAAATTTCATCTACTCCATCCATATCAACATCTCCAGCCCAAATATCATGATTCATAAATCCTGATAGTTTGTTTTCCCAACGAATTTCACCATCATAACCTACTGCTAAAATGGTACCTTCATAACTTGTACAAGCTACATAAGTCCCTTGTTTATCTACTGCTGTTCTAACTTTTGTAATGGTATACTTTGTATTAATACTTTTTACACCACTATCAAAACTATTTGAAATTGCAAATGAGCTATTATTTAGAAAAATAATTAGCAAACATATTTTTTGTAATATATTGATTTTTAAATCCATAAAAGGTTTTTATTATTTTGTATGCAAATTATGCTACCTATTTAAATAAAGTGTTTTTCTAAGTTTAAATAGTGTATCTATTAGTAAATGAAATCAAAAATTAATATGTTATGTCTATAAACCTTAGCGAACCAGCAGGAACTTTTATTTTTATATCTTCAGTATTTACACTGAAATTCTTATTGCTAAGTATATCTCTCACTGATTTTGGTTTTATATTTTGAAATGTAATTTTTGCTTCAGTCTTTTTAGGGTTAATATATCCAGGGTCAACCAATATTAGCCTACTATAATTTTTATCTAATTTTATTAAACTCCAAGAAGCTCCTGAAACCAAAACCGGTAATTGTTTCTTTCCTTTTAAGACTTCTTTTTTGATTGTTTTACCAAATTTTGTTGCGGGTATCTTCGCCCCTTCTCTAAATCCAGTCTTACCATTTGACACAAAATATGGAATATTTTTATTTTCTAAGATCGATTTTAATTCAATTGGAGCTATAGGAACCATTCCATGTGGCATTTCTGGCATATAATTTAACCATCTGTATTTAACACCTAAAGCAGCATTGGAAAAATCATGTTCTGGAATATTTGTACCTGCCCAATGCATTTGAGCTAGAGAAAATACTGCATTATCATCATCTTGTCTATATTGTTTTAAATTATGATGATTATCAACTGAATGAATCAGTTTTTCATCCACATCTTTTATTAAATGCCAAGAGCTAATGGATTGAATATTTTCTTTTTCAACTACAGGAAGCACACCTGATTTCATAAGTGCAAATAAGACATTAAGACCCGGAGATTCAACGAATCCGCTTGTTGATACTATTCCATAACGTGCACCATAGGCTGCCATTATTACACCTTGTCTTAAATATGGGGATACTGAATTTTGCCCACCGGGTGATAATGGCCGCCAGCTGGTTGGATTATCATCAATTAAGCGCATAGCAAAGTCGTTTACATACCCTCCTGAATACATACCTATACGCCCTGCTAAATTTAAATCTTGAATTCTATTACTAGTGTCTTCAGAAGCTGGCACTAAAAAATCGTTGTATTTGCCTGAAAAAAACATGTCTTTCCATAATGGTAAATGCGATGTTGCTGCCCAAAACATATTTTTATACCTGAAGTATAATTTTGCTCGATTATGCTTTCGAATCGCTTTTGCTAATCTTGGAAGGTATTCTTTAATAAAATGAATCACTCTTGGGTCTTCTACCTTATCCATTTCTGCATACACGAAGCCATAGCATGTATTTGGCGCAACCTCTAATATTTTTTCTAGGGTTTCAATTTGAATATAAAATGGATCATTACCATGACCAGCCCAAAATGTAAAGGGTTGTTTTCTGGCTTCAAAATCTCTAGCCATTTGGATGATATCTTCACGGGAGTCTTGATACGCTCCTCGCTTGTCTTTTTTTAAGGCTATATTTCCTAAAACAGCTACCAAATGAGAGCGATCGGTACGCTCTTTTGGAGATTTTTGAATTACAAACTTTACATCTGTACCATTTAATGATTTTAGTTTTGGGTCGATTTTTTCCTTTGTTATCATTACCCATTCTTGTTCAGATGGCTCTTGATATTCTGGTAATTCAAAATTTAATATTTGCTGGTATAAAACGTCCAGGTTTTTTTCAACCTCAAGCATTCTACCTTGCTTTTTATGTGTTGTGAGCCACCATTTAGGCTGTTCTAAATCATAAAAGCATATGGTATTTCCACCATCTACAGAACCTGCTGCTACCAACTGATTTGATCTTGGTTCGAATGCAAAATCACTGAAAACATTTTTACCATATTTAGAACCTGATGTTCCTATATGATTGCCCTTGGCATCTAAAACTATTAAAAGACCTCCATGCTGTAGTATAATTTCATTTCTAGTGGCTAAGAAAGCACCTTGAGTATGAGCATATCGTTGTACTTGCTTTTTATTCCCTAAGTACTCAGCCAAAACATCGAAATTACTATTTAGAGCAGTAAATAGAGGTTTGAATTTGTCATCACCAAAAAATAGAATATCTGTCTTAGAATCATTATTTATATCTCTTACTGAAATATCAGTAACCATTGCTCTTCGCAAATTTTTAAGCCTTCTATCTGTATAATTAACACTTTTTATGACTGCTTTTGTTTCTACATCTAAAAACCCCATAAATTCCCAACGAAATTTATCATGTGCATAAGTCATTACAAAAAGGCTTTGTGTATTGGCATCAATAAAATTACCACCTTCAATCTTTCGAACTACACCTTCAATTGGTGTTTTTGAAACTAGCTTTCCATTGGCATCTAATTCATATAATTGATAATCATTACCTCCTGCAAAAATTTGAACTTTACCATCATTCTTTATCACTGCTACTTCAGAAAATCGCACTTTATGTTTTGGTTGAAACTTCCATAATAACTTGCCTATACTATTATAACAAGAAATATATCCGTTAGCATGTGCTGTTATTAATTCATCATTACCATCACCATTAATATCTGAAGCTTCTATTTCAAATAATACCGCTGGTTCATCTGTTTTTTTGTGCCATAATTCCTTGCCTTCAATTGTGTGGCTTGATAAGCTACCATCTAACTCTCCCAAAAACAATATGCTTTCACCATTAACTTCAGCGATAACAGAATGTCTTATTGCATTTCCTTTTGTAGAAAAATTTTGAGCTAAACCTATTTGAACTAAAAAGGAGGTAAGTAATAATATTATAGTTTGTTTTATTTTATTCATAATTATTAGAATTTCGCTTTTTAGACTCTAAAAAAGAAAAAAGGCTTAATCTAAAAAAATAAAGAATTTCGGTTTTTGACCTTTTGGGTCAAAAACCGAAATTCTGTTATTTAGATTCCCGTTTACACGAGAATAACAACTTCAACGGAAACCCCGAGGCAGAACCTCGAGGAATTATTTTCGATTAAATTAAGCCTACACTTTAATTTCTATTATTTCTAGAATTAAAACTTACAAATCATTAAAACTAAATCTTTAATTTTTCTATTCATTTTTAAACAGATTGTAGTATTAATTTAATTTCATCTCTCCAAAATGAGGACAATCTTCCTTAAATCACGAGTCAACTTCAACGATGTTGCGACTTCCGAGCATTAGAACGTTATTCACTGATTATCTGATAGTTAGTTAAAATATTTTTTAGATACATTTTATTTACTCTAGAATACATTTAACAATTTATATATCTCCAATTTTATATAATCAATAAAAATTTAACAATTAAACTAAGAAATTATGAAATTAAAACTATTTATTTTGCTCTTATGCTTAAATGCAACGATAATGTTTGCACAAAACGAAAGCAACTTTTACAATCCAAACAAAAATGGAAATGCAACTGTAACTATTAACAATTTAACAGGTGTTAAAAGTAATGCTGACAGTAATAGGCTTAACAATGCCATAGCATCACTTTCTAATACTGTTTCACCAAATGGTAAAAAGGGAGGTACACTAACCTTATTACCTAATGGAGGGATTAAAACGTTCTATCTAGAAAGAGTTAATATTTTAAGTAATGTTCATCTTAAAATAGACCCTTCGATAACTATTGAATCTGTAACCAATTCTACTATGATTTTTAGGATAGGAGAATCTGCTTTTGCAGAAAATGTAGCACTAACTAATATTGATGAAAATTCTAATGATAGAAGTAAGGCTTTTAAGGTTAGACTTAGAGCCGCAGTAAATACAAAAGAGTTTGTTGTTAAAGTTGGGCATGTTACAAACTTTAAAATATCCGGAATCGATATTACTGACAATTATACTAAAATAGCTGGAATTGGAATGTCCACGCAAGCGCAATCTTCAGATAAGAATAAAATACCAAGAAATGGTGTGGTAAAAAACTTAAGAATTAGAAATGCACATGTAGGCTATGGCTTAATTCAAGCACAAGCTTCTAAAAATGTGTACTTTAGAAACTTAAATGGTAAGGGCGGGATTACGTTACGTTTAGAATCAGGTGACGACCCATTGTTAAAAACGACAGGATCTTCTATAGATCGAGTTTTTGGAAGAAACATTGTTGTAACAAATGGAGATGCTGCTGTAAATTTATCTCCACATAGATCAAATCAGGGTTCTGTTGATGTTAAAGGTATTAAAGCCTTTGGTTCTACTTGGGCAGTACAGTGTTCTGCTGGTTTTATTGGTAGAGAAGGTACATCAAATGGAGCTCAGGATAATAAAGGAACATTCAGTAGCGTAAAATTAAGCATCAGTAAAATTGTTGGGAAAGCAAATACAGCCCAAATTAAATCAAAAGATTTCAAATATTTTAAATGTGATACAGGGCAAAGAGATGGCTATGTTGCTGCTTTCACAGATGAAGTTAAAAGGACGTATTCTAGTGTACGAGGAGAATCTATAGGAGGAGGAAGGACTACTGCTTCAACGGGTTGTACAGGTGGTGCCAATAATGGTTGCTATGCAACTAGCATCACATTCCCTGCTAGTAGTAACATAACAGGAACCTTTCAATGGTCTGGAAGCGGAACTTACGGAAATACTGTACCATCTTGTTCTAGCAGTAGTAAAATTACTTCTTCTAAAGAAACTTCAAATACAGACTTTGACACGGAAACGGAAACTGGCGATAATTTCTCCATATATCCAAATCCTACATCAGGAATTGTAAACATTAATACTGAAAAAGGAAGTGGTATTAATATTTACAATTCTATGGGCTCAATTGTAAAAACTATAAAAAATACTGGTAAATCCAATGCTATAAATGTTAATAACCTTGCTAGGGGCTTATACATTGTAAATACAGTATCGCCAGCTGGAAAAGTAAATACAAGCAAATTAGTTATAAAATAGGTATTATTTATTGTTGGTATGATAAAAAAGAGGGGGGCTAAAAAGTGCCATTCTGAATGAAATGAAGAATCTCAATAAATAATAATTCATTGATTTTTAAATAAATAAGATTTTTCGCTTTGCTCTGAATGACAAAACAAATTACTTTTTAGCCCCCTCTTTTTAATGAGACTTTTAAACGATATATAGATTTAAAATAATTTTTAATGCTTTGCATCTTCAAAGTAAGCCTCTAATTTTTCTATAATTTCTGGGTGTTGAGATGCTAAGTTTGTTGATTCTGCTTTATCGTTCTCTAAATCGTAAAGCTCATAAAACCATTCATCAGATTTAATAGATGTTATTTTAAAAAGTTTCCATTTGCCACTCCGAACGACTTCATATTTAGGTTTCTTGCTATACTGCCATTCCCAATATAAATAATCATGTTTTTCCTGTTTTTTTGTGTCTCCCAAAATTGTGGGAAGCAAGCTTAAGCCATCTATGTCCTTTGGAGTTTTTACACCTGCTAAATCACAAATTGTAGGTAATACATCCCAAAAGGCACTGGGGTGATTTGATACAGAACCTGATTTTACTTTACCTTTCCAATGCACTATAAAAGGAATTCGTATGCCTCCTTCATATAAATCTCTTTTATGCCCTCTTAATCCTCCTGAGCTATCAAAAAATGACATATCCTGACCGCCTTCCCCAGATGGTCCATTATCACTTGCAAACATGATTATTGTATTTTCTTCGAGATTCAATTCTTTTAATACCTCCAAAATACGCCCAATATTACTATCCATTTTGGTTATCATCGCTGCATAGGTTAGATTGGGTTCTTTTTGAGCACAATATCCATCAACATATTGACTTCCGTAGCCTTCTCCCTTTTTAGCTCCCCCTCCTACTTCTTTTGGGGTTTCTGGCCAATTAAACCCTCTATACATTTTTTTTGCTTCTTCTTGTATAGTCAATTCTGCATGAGGAATGGCAAAAGGTAAATACAGAAAAAAGGGATGCTCTTTATTTTCTCTTATAAATTGAAGTGCTTCTTTTGCAAACTCATCATGGCTGTATGTCCCTTTACCTTCTATATAATGTCCTTTTTCATCGCGTATCCCAATATTTTCCGTATATTTTACCTTGGTATGATTACGCCACAAATACTCTGGGTAATAGAAATGCGCAAACCCTTGATTATCAAAACCAAAATAATGATCAAAACCTTGTTGGTTAGGACTATTCTCTGAAGTTGCTCCTTTGGATAAGCCCCATTTTCCGATAATTCCAGTTTTATACCCTCTGGGTTTTAATAGCTCGGCAATGGTCACATCATCGGGGTCAAGCAATTGCCCGTTTCGTGTTACAGAAGCATTTCCCATATGTTTGCCCGTCATTAAAGCACATCTGGATGGAGAACAAACCGTTTGCCCTGAATAATGGTCAGTAAATCTTAACCCTCCTTTCGCCAATTCATCTATTATGGGTGTTTTAATTTTTGTTTGTCCATAAATGCCAACATCTCCGTATCCTAAATCGTCTGCTAAGATGTAAATAATATTCGGCTTTTTATTTTTATGAAGTGAATCTGCCTTCGGTGTATTTTTATGCTTTGAGCAGCTCAAAATTGTAATAAACACAAATAAAACATAGGTCTTTGGCATCTTTAATTCTGTTTGTTTTGTTAGACCAAAATATGACACTTAGCATGACACTTAGTTTAATTTGGAATTGTTAAATTTTAATTTTTTGAGATAACTTCTACAAAAAAAACATCATTTGGCTTCAAGGTGGGTTTATTATTAACCGGAATACCTTTTATTAAATCTTTACAGATAATCTCATCACTTCCATTTAAAGAAATGGATAAAGTAGCATCTGATTTTCCGACATTGACAACAGATAATACGTTATTTCCAAATTTATTCTTCACTACTTTCCAAATACAACCTTTTGGTCCTATTTTGTTTTCTTCAGAAACTGAAACCTCTGGTAAGAGTTTATTACTTTTTAAAATAGAAAGCGCTTTTTCTTTAACTTCTAAAACTGAATCTAAATTAATTAAAGTGCCTTTTCCCTTTGATAATTTTTGAATGGCCTGTCCATATTCATTTTTCAATATACTTTCATCATCTATGATAATAGTACCCCCTTTATTTAAATAAGATTGGAGTGCATTCAATTCATCTATAGTTACATAAGGTGTTTTATGAATTAATATAACATCCCATGCTTCATTATTTTGTTTATTGATAATATCTTTGGTTACAAAACCTAAGGATGTCCCTTCAAAGTGTAATGCTTCGTATAGTTCAAACAGATCATCCATGTATGCCTTCTTATTTATGGCTGATGTTTTAGAATAAAATATACGTAACGGTTTTCTTTGACGCTGCATGGCCATAATTTCTTCAGAATATGAATTCAAATCAATTAGGGTGGTTGCAACTTCATTAGTCACTCTTGGTTGTTGGTTATTTGACCCCGCATATCCTTTATCATTTATAGCCTTTTTGGAAATAGAACCATCAGCTTCTCTTGGCCAATACCAAATTTGACTTGCTGTCATGCCATAACTATGCGCCAGCCAAAATGAAGCTCTAGCAAACTTAGGGTCTAGATATAAATTTCTTGATCTAACCGTTGATAGATAGTGTAACTCCGAATTAAAATTGATTTTATTTGGGCTTACCGATTTCATAAAATCGTAACCCATACATAATTCTCGCCACTCAAAAGCGTAATGTGCTTCCCATTCATGTGGTTTTCCCCATATTCTTGTGTGGTCTGCTCCAGAATCGTTACCAACAATACCACTTAAATCTGTTAAAGCTTCTAAATCTATTCCGTGAACTCTTTTATTCTCTGTCCAAAGACTTGGCATAATTTTTAAATGCACTTTAGCTTCGGGGTCATGTTTAGTAATTTCAGATTTTAAGAACGTGTACCAATCTGTAACTCGATCCATATTAAATGAAGCCCAGTCGTACCATATTGGTGTCCCCTTGTATGTAGTACTTAACGGGATATCTATAAACACATCGTTAAAACTTGAATAGTTTGTTTTCCAAACATCATTTAATGCATTTATATCTTTATGTTTATTTTCTAACCATGATTTAAATTTCTGAATTGTAAACTGAGAAACACCTCCTGATGCCCAAGGTAATTTTTCTTTATTTGGAAATTTATATGTGTAAAAGTGTGGCTCGTTACATAACATATACCCCAATTTGGTATACCTTTTTCCAGCCATTTCTGGAACAATATAACTTAATAGTTTTTTTTGAAGTTCCTTTGCACCAGGATTGTCAATATCATAGGCTGTATATGTATCTTCACGCATACTAAAATTTGGTCCATAGCTATCTTTTGCCCATTTCGGAATGTTCTTATGATTCATAAAAATAAAACCTAGAGAGCCATCAGGTTTTGTTTCCAAATTATCACGAATTCGTTTGCTTATAGCTCCATCTTCACTTACGACCTGTGTTGGGGTTATAAAAAATCCATCTAAATCACCATGGTATTCTGTTAGTTCTTTCGTATTAGGTTTCCAAGTATAATCTGTTATAAAAATCGGACGATTATTAAAGGTTAGCTGGTCTTTATCTAGAGTAATTTTTGTCCAATCTACTTTTGGACTTGGTTTTCTAAATTCTTTTTTTTCAATTAATAAATTTAGAGTTTTGGTTGCATCATCTAACATTAGAATAACATCTTCTCTTTCAAAATTTGGAAGATTATTAGCCATTTTAACAGCATCTTTTTTGAATGACTGCACTTTTTTAAACAACTTCAAATTTGCCTCAATATTTTTTTCATCCCAATCAGCAAATTTTAAAAAGATCTCAGCAGTTCTAACCGTGGTTTTTTCCTTTAAAACGTCAATATTCTTTTTTTCTGCCTTTTTAATAAGGTTTTTTAAGGTTTTAATCTTCTCTTTTGCTTGACTTTTTAAGGATGTTTTTTTTGTTGGTCTTACAAATGATGTATTTTGCTTTTTTGTATTGTTAAGAAGTCCTTTTCCAAAAGCAATACCCAAACGTTTTTGTCCTTCTGCATTATAATGAACATTATCAGGATGCTTTGGAAAATCCTCCCATGATTTGTCTGTAGAGGTTTTTATAAGTATAGATTTTGAATCCTCTTGTGCAAACTGTACCATATTATCCCGTACCATTTTTGCACCACCTTTAACACCATATCTAGAATTTATTTGCCCAAAAACGAATGGCATTTCTGGAACATTAAATTCAGATCTGTAAGCAGTAACCAAATTTTTTAAATTCTGCTTGTAACCTTTCGCAGCAACTTCTAAGGTGGCATCATTTTCACCTTGCATCCATGCTAAACCAATGATTTTATATGTTTTGTTTTGGCTTTTTAATGCTTCTAAGTTTGTCTTTATATCAGAAATATGGAGTTCATATAATTTTAAGCTTTGCTTAAACTTCGCTTTTTCAACAGCTTTTGCTTTTGCTTGCGACCAATTTGGATTCCATGCACCATAAAGCGCTGTACCACCTTGTGAGCGTTTTATAAGTAAAAACTCTTGATTTGGATTAGACTCTGCTAATGTTAGCCCCAATAATAGCTCTGGACCAAAACGTTTTGTGAAATTGTATTTCTCACTAGGCTTATTATTGTAATAAGATAAAGGGTTTGCAGGTTTTCCATTAAAGCTTAGAAGCACTCTATGGGATATTTTTTCAATTCGTTGTTTAACGTCTTCACTTAATTCATCATAGTTCCCTGCTCCTGCCATATTAGACTGACCTGCTAAAAGCACAACTTGGACAGGTTCAACCTGAGGTTCTAAAATTGTTGTTGCTTGAAGCTTATAAGAGCTATTGAGCAACACTAAAGTCGTTAATAATATAAAAATACACCCTTTTTTCAACATAAATCCACTATTTAAACTTAATTCCCTTATTCCGTTTGATTTTTAAGCTTTTTTTAGATGACTCATCTGCTTTAACAAATTTCTTTATATCACCTTTATAAACATTGTTTTCAATAACTACATCTTTACAGTTTTTAAAATCAAACATATGTGCATTTGGAAACTTTGATTTAAAAGCATCAACTTGTTTTATTGTATTACCTTTAAAAACGAGGCCTTCTAATCGGTCTGCCCAAACAATCCGATTTTGAAACGTTTCGATAATGTTGTCTTCAAAAATAATATTGCGGTCGTAAATTTCTGTTTTATCAAAACCTTTTCCCAATCTAGGAGACACCCATAAAACAGCATGTTCTGCACCACCATGTGCACAATTAATAAAATGATTATTTCGAATTATAACCTCATTTACAGCTCCAGATTCATACCAAAAAAATGTTTCCCCTCTCAAACCTATGGATGACATTTCGGAAGATAAGATATTATTTTCTATTACAATTTTCTTAGGTGTTTTTATCATTAAATTTCGCGCTCGATGCTTGGTAATACGGCAATTACGAATAGTATATGTAGGATTCCATGTTTTATTTTCTAAAATATCATCTTTTGATAGGGTCTTAGGTAATTTGTTTTTAAATGTTAATTCGGTATACTTTTCGTTGATAAACTTAGCTTTTACAACTTCATTGACTTCTCCTCGTTCTGGACTTGGTTTTTGAATAAACCAGACCTCATCACCAACATCTGCAAACTTAAACCCTAGCTGTTCGAAATGCTGAAGCTTAATTCTAACTGTATATTCGTCCAAAATAGCGTCTACTGTCACATAGGTACCATGAACATTAGTACCATCGTCTAGCATACCCTCAAATCGGCAATTTTCCACCAGAATATCGCCTTTACAATTGGCAAAATGTGTAGCATCTGCCGTACTTGAAATATATCTATTTGAACCTTCTCTAGTATAGGTACCCGAGTTTAAAATCTTTATATCCTCTGTACGTTCAAATAAAAAAGCCATACCTAAGGCATGATGCACAATTATGTTATCGTAAGTTACATTTTTGCTTTCTTGAGTTTGAAATGCAGGTGCGTATCTATTAAATTCATTCCCGCCTTTTGCTGCTATTACAGATCCTTTTGGTGGATAATGACGCATAGACTGATGGATTCTATAAATTCCATTTTCAAGTTTTTCAACTTTTTTCGGCGTTAAGTGCTGCCCGTATGCTCCATAGAATGTCGATTTGGTTTTAGGGTCGAAACAATGTGCATGACCAAGTTCACGAAACGAGAACCCATCAATGTTGGGAAAGGATATTTCGTTATCCTTAAAAGACCACGAATGTCCATCGATTATAGGTTTAACATCAAACCATTTTTCTTCTTTATTAACACTTAAAACTTCGGCTTCAAAAGTGAAGGGAATATCCCAATCTATAACCACATTTTTCACATCAATTTTATTGCAATTTTCAAATTGAAATGGTGCCATACGGCCATGAAAAATAAACTCTGATCCATTACCTTCAACTTCTACGGAATTAAAGTTTTCAAATCTGAATCCTACATATTTATAGCCATTACCATGATTGGTAATAAATGAGAATTTGCTAAATGCATATTCAGGTAGAAATTTATATATCCCTTTTTCAAAAACAAGTTTGATATCCTTATCCTTTGCATTTTGTATGGCTTCTCTAACTCTAGTAGTAATATCGTCTTTACTGTGCTTTATATGTATAATCTCAGTAGCATTTACTTCTACGACTGTACAAAATAGGGTTAAGAAAAAGAGAATTAAAAGTTTACTATTCATTTTACAAGTTTTTAATTATAAATTAACTCCTGATCCTTGTAAGGACGCATCGTGCTCCCACATAATCATCCAAGGATCTGAGGTTCTTTTTTGAAATGTTTTTAATTTGGCCTTCATTGACTCTAGTAGCTCAGCATAATTTTCATCTTCAGCTAAATTATTGGTTTCCCATGGATCATTTTCTAAATTGAACAGTTCAAACTCAGGTCTAAATAGGTAATCTTTAACCTTACGGGGGCCAAATTTTTCTATATCATTTCTATAAATAGACTGCCAGGTTGAAGCTGCCCATAAATCTGAGGCAAACGGGTATTCCAAACGCCATGCTACGTTCCAAATTAGTTTATAGTTTTTATCAATAGCCACACGCATGGGGTAATACATGGTAATTTCATGAAACGTATGCGATGCATAAATATTATCCCATCCTTTAGGGTTTTCATTTTCTAATATATTTCTAAATGATTTCCCATGAAATTCCTTGACTTCATAGTTTATTTTCGCAAAGTCTAAAATGGTTGGCGTCAAATCTACCCATGAAATTTTTGCAGAATTAGTAATTCCCTTTTTATTGGAAGCTGGATTTTTAATAATGCAAGGTAATTTTATTCCTGGTTCGTAAACAGTTGTTTTTGCTCCAGGAAAAGCCATACCGTTGTCTGAAATATAAATGACAACAGTCGTTTCTAATTTACCAGCATCTTTTAAATGTGCCATAAGCCTACCAAATCCTTGGTCAATTCTTGAAATACTTTGATAGTATTGTGCAATCTCTTCTCGAGATTGCTTCGTATCAGGCAAAAATTCAGGAACCAAAACTTCGTCTGGACTGTAAGTTACCTGCTTTACGCCTTGATATCCTTCTTTTTTATTTCCAAAGCTATTAGGTATATCCCACTCCTCTGGTGTGAATGGATGTCCTCTATGTGGGTCATCGGTACAAAAATATAAGAAGAATGGCTTTTCTGAATTTAGAACACCTTTTGATGCATCGGCCATTTCAACCGTATTTCTAGGGTCAGCCTCTAGTACTTCATCAAACTGATAAACGGTTTCTGGTGCTACATGATATTTACCAATTCTCGCTGTAATATACCCTGCCTGGGTTAACCTATTGGACAAAGATTTTATATTATCATATGTACTAAAATGGTGGTAATCGTGTACATGACCGTATGAGCCTGTTGCATGACCATATAAACCGGAAAGAATTACAGACCTACTAGCTGCGCAGCTAGCACTGGTGCAATAAGCATTTGTAAATTTAACGCCTTCAGATGCCAATTTATCTAAATTTGGTGTTTTAATAATTGGGTTACCATAACAACCCAAAGCATCTAAACCATGATCATCTGAAACAAATAAAATTATGTTTGGCCTCGAAATTTTGGATGCTTCTGGTTTAGCTTCTTTTGAGTTCGAACAAGCAAACATAACAAATAATAACAATAAATACGCGACCCTTAATAACTTATTCATAATGATTTTAAAATTTTCTTAAAGATATAATTAATGACTAAAACTTGCAGTTATATTATTTTGATATTATGTCACTCCAATTTATTAAAATCTCTTGTTTTTTTAATTGTCGTATCCTGATCTGCATCAACATAATTTGAAGGTTTTTTATAACGCTCTTTTTTTGGAGCTACTCTTTTCTTAGGAATCCACTTTTTTAATTTCTTTATTTCTTGCCTGTATTCTGATTCATGTATTAAATTATTCCATTCCATTGAGTCATTAGTTACATCATAAAACTCTTCTGCACCAGAAACATAATTAATATAGTGCCATTTCTCTGTTAATACCGAAGTTCCTTCATTTGAAACTGTAATACCGGGACGCTCCCAATCTGAATCCACATTCTTTAATAAGGCTGAAAAGTCATGTCCTTCAATATTTGCTTTTTTAGGTAAATTACAGAGATTAACTAAGGTTGGATACAAATCCAATAAACTCACTGTTTTTTCACAATACACTGCTTGATCCATTTCCGGTAGCTTTACAAATAAAGGGGTTTTAACAACTTCTAACCAAAGTGTACTTTTTAAGTAACGTAATTTTTCACCCAAATGCCAACCATGATCTCCCCAAAGAACCACAATGGTATCATCAGCATGGCCGCTCTTTTCTAAAGCATCCATTACAATACCTAAACAGGCATCTACATAACTTATATTTGCTAAATAAGCTCTTGTTGCCTCTTTACCTAGATTGTGTTTTCTAATCCAATTGTATTCTCCTGTTGGTTTAAAAAGAGGTTTTCCATTAGGTTTTACAATATCCTCTAAATCATCTTCTTTTGTAATAATATCCTCGATAGCATCCACATCATACATATCAAAATATTCCTGAGGTACAAACCAAGGCAAGTGTGGTTTTATAAAACCAACTGCCATAAAAAAGGGTTTGTCAAAATCTTTACTTAACTGTGTCCTAGCCCAGTCTGCAACTTTATAATCTACTGTTTCCTCAAATGCATCTTTTGTTGGCCCCCAACTTAACTTGGATTTTTTGTCTATAAACCCTGGGTTATGCTCACCATGTATCACACCTGCTTTGGAAGCGGTATAAAACTTCTTCTTAGCAGCGTCTTTATTATACCTTCTTGCCCGGGCAAATTCATCAAATGCCCATGCACCAAAATCCACACCATTTGCAGTGGCATGTTTGTGAAAAATTTTACCATTCGCCATGGTATGGTAACCATTTTTTGAAAAGTATTCGGGTAACGTGGCATTGGCTTTAACAACATCAGAATATATCAGGTTTTGTCCATTATTGTAAATACCCGAAGTGCTTGGATAAAAGCCGGATAAAATAGCGGATCGTGACGGCCCACATACAGGAGCTGCACACACATTGTTTTTGAATATAACCGCACCGTTATCTACAAACCTATCCATATTAGGTGTAATAGCTTGCTTGTTACCACCTAATGGTGCTACCCAATCGTTAATATCGTCTATGGCAATAAAAAGAACATTAGGCTTCTCCTGCTGTGCAAAAAATGATACACTAAAAAGTAAAGCGAAATATGTTAGATTTATTTTAAACCTATATTTTATTTGGTTTATTCGAAGCGGACTAATTATTCTGTATTTCATTTTGAATAAAACATTTTTAATTATGTATTTAAAAATGAAAGCTCTTCTTATTTAGCTATTTGTTCTTTAAACTGGTCGTATTCAGAGTTTATCTTCGCATTTTTAAAGCGAGGGCGGTTTTTCCATAAATCATAGGTGGCTTTGAGTTGTATTGCTGCCTCTGGATACTGCCCTTTATCATCTGTTTCCTTAATCCAGTTTTCCAGTACTTCACGATGTTCTTTAAGGATTTTATCATATTCAGAATTAACTGCAAGGTTATTCATTTGGTGCGGATCTGCTTTTAAATCGTATAACTCTTCAACAGGACGTACTCCAAACCAGTGTTCTGCTTGATACTCCGTTAATTCCCCCTCTTTGAATGCCTTTTTTAAATTTTTGACAATGGGCTTGTTGTCTCTATAACCTGCTTGCATCATTGGCCTGCCTGGGAAATAGTTTCTTATATATCTATAATCCTTCGATACTACTGTTCTAATTCTATCAATAGTATAATCACATCTATCTCTTGCTCCAATGGCATAATCAACTTCTTCATAATTATCTCCAAATACATTTTGACCATCTAAATATTCAGGTAATTCTACCCCTCCCATAGCTAGTGTCGTTGCAGAAACATCCAGCAAAGTCACTAAATCGTTTCTAACTTTACCAGCTTCTAAAGCAGGATGATTCCCTTTTACCATAAGCGGTATCAACATACCTCCTTCATAACAAAATTGTTTGTGGCGTAATGATGTATTACTTCCATGATCTGAAAAGAAGAATATTATGGTGTTGTCTAATTCTCCGTCTGCTTCCAATTGTTTTAGAATTTTCTCTACGGTAACATCAGAACCTCTATTGGCATTATAGTGTTGTGTCCATGCTTCTCGTTGTGACGGAATATCTGGGAAATACGGTGGTAATGGTACATCATTAGTTCCTAATTGCTCTCCCTCTCTTACATATTTATAATCCTTTTTCCCTCCCATTATTTGTACTTGTCCAAACCAAGGTTGGTTTTTATCTGGTCTTGCATTCCATACATAATCCTTTACTGTCATATAATCAATAGCCCTATTTCCTTGCCAACCATTCATTCCTGTTTTATAATTTTCTTCGGTTCCAACATCATACAATGCACGTCTATCGTAATGAAAATTATAGTCATCTTTACCACTATTGAATGTAAAATACCCTGCTTTTTTCATTAACTCAGGAATCGTTTTCATGTCTTTAGGCAATTGAATTCTTAAATCATTAGGGACCACACTACCATCTGTAAATCTGCTAGATCTATGATTATGAGTACCCGTAGTAGTCTGGTAGACACCGGTTATTAGGGCAGAACGTGCAGCAGAACAAACCGGAGCACTTGCATATGCACGCTTAAATAGCACGCCTTCACTTGCCAACTTATCAATTACGGGGGTATGTCCTGTATTTATTGAATCTCCATAGCATCCCATAAAAGGGGATAGATCTTCTGCAATAATCCAGAGGATATTTGGCTTCTTGACTTCTTGAACTTTATTTGAACAAGAGAATAAGATGCAGCCAAATACAAGAAATAATGTTGTTTTTAATTTATTCATTTTTTAAATTATAATGTATATTGATTATATCAACTAAAGGTGTTTATTCTGGCAAATTTATATGTTATTACTAAGAACTCATTTAGACTTTTTCAATTTGCTAAAAAATTGCTGTTTTCAGCTCTGTTTTTGTCTTTTTTTCCTTCCGTAGCTCTGCTATACAACTCAAAAAAGTCTTCAACACAGCCAAAAACTTCTAATTTTCGCTTAAATCCAAAAAGTCTAAATGAGTTCTAATAAAATAATTGTAGATATTAGTTCTTTCATCTTTATTTTACAATGTAAGGCTTCTTGTTTTTTAATCCAGGTTCATCATATCTTTCTAACTGTTTAAACAATTCGGTTTGCATTGATCTGGCTATTTCTCCATAAGCTGGGTCTTTATAGAAATTTATCAGCTCATTTGGATCCTCTTTCAAGTCAAATAAATAAGGGGGTTCATTTTTATCGATAACCAATTTATACCTGTCGTTTACAGCAGTAACCCACCAACCTCCAGATTTGGCATAATAAGTAATTCTATCACTATTTACTACCTTCTTGTCATTTAGAAAGTCCTTAGATGTATCTAAACCATGAAACTCGGCATCTGTTTCCACTCCCATTATGCTTAATATAGTTGGTGTAAAGTCTACATTAGTGTAAGCTGTATTAATGACTTTTCCAGAAGGAATCCTATCTGGATATCTAATTACAAAAGGAATTCTTGCTGATGCTTCATAAGGCACTCCTTTGTTTCTGCGGTTATGTTCAAAAAACATATCTCCATGGTCTGAAGTAAACACTACAATTGTATTTTCGGCCAAACGATTATCTTCTAAAAATTTAAGGATACGTCCTACGCTATCGTCTATATGACTAACCATACCAAAATATTGCTTTAAGGCTTCTTTTTCTCTTGTAAATGCCTTTTTCCCAATCGCCTCATTATTGTCTGGTTTATCGCCACCACCTGCCCAAGAAGGCTTTATAGCCACGTATTCCGGTGCCATGGTTTTAGGCGCTTTAATATTCAAATCCTTGTACATGGTATTGTATGGCGGCTTTGCATAATCTGGAGTATGTGGGTCTGGAATGGACAACATAATTGCAAATGGCTTGTCTTTATCACGCTCAATAATTTCCAGTGTTTTATCTGTAAAATAATCGGTTAAATGGATAATTTCATCTTTAGGTAATCTTGCTGCCGCCCTATCACCTATTCCCTTAATCTTTCCATCTTTTATATGAAAATATGGTGCATGCCCACCACGCATCATGAAGCGGTTATCTTCAAATCCCGCTTTATATTTTACTCCAAAAGTATATTTTTCTTCTCCGGCTAAATGCCATTTGCCCACATAAGATGTGGAGTAGCCATTATCTCTTAAAATGGTAGCAAATGTAGGAACGTCCTCACTAATGTGAAGCCCGTTTTTTGGAGCGCCGGTTGCCTGTGGATACAACCCTGTTATCAGCGAAGCTCTAGAAGGTGTACATACAGGTGAAGCACAATAATAGCTTGTACTTATTGCCCCTCCATTTGCTAGCTTATCAATATTTGGCGTTTTAGAATTATTACCTTTTCCCCACACAAAAGCTTGTTCTTCCGATAAAATGTTTTGATAACAACTTAAGGTTCTAAAGTTATGTTCGTCTGTATGAATAACAATTAAATTGGGTTTATTCTGTGAGGTAGCGCTTAGCTTTTGTTTTTCTTTTGGCGTAGAGGCAGACTTTGTTTTACAACCCAAAATCAGAGCGACACAAATAAAGATGCTTGCTAATAAAGTTTTCGTATTCATAATTATTTTTAAGTGTTATTTTTTAATTGAATATATGACCAAAAAACACATATTAAGTTTAAATAGTTTAGAAAAAATCTGAAATTATATGTTTAGGACCTTTTTCATACGCCCATAAATACTCTCCTGTTTTATCTACACATTTTTGTCCGTAGTGGTGTGGCAAGACCGAAACCAAGGGATATCCTGTTTTTGTTTTATACATGGCTAAATGCTTTAAAAATTTCTCTTCAGTTATAGCCTTTGTATCATTACCGCCTATATGATCTAAATTTATTCCTCTTCCAGGAGAAGAATTATGTGTAACTTTATAATGGGTTTTAACCCTTGCTGGCCAATCGTATTTATCATTCAGCCAAACATCATTTGTTCTTGTAACATCCGTATATTTCGTAAAAAAGATATCGGGTACATGAAACTCCATTTCGATATGTTTATCAATTGCTTTTGCAGCCCGATATAATTCTTTATGAATGTGAAGCATATCAGACTTTGTATTATAAGACATGTCAATTTTAAACTTCATAACACCCATGTCGTAGAACCTGGATATCACTTCGGAAGCATATTCAAAAATATCTGCCTTTGGATTCAACCATTGTATATCATCTTTCCTTGAAGCATTTGTACCTTGTTTAAAAGCTCCTAATAACTCTGGATATTTTTCAGCTTTTATACTATCCTTATGAATTTTAGGAAAGCCTATCCACAATCCCGGTGTAAAACCTTTGTTTACTATCATTTCCATAGTCTTCCTAAAATCCGGAAATTTTTTAGGGTCTGGAAACCAAGAACCAAAACCTGAATTGATGGTACCAGCAGGGAACATGCCCCAGCCATGATCTAGCGTCATTTTCCCTTTAGGATAGCCGTATGCTATGATTTTATCTAAATAATCTTCTACAAATTTATGGTTTAACAAGTGGAAATGTTCATGACGCTTAGTGGCCATATATTTTTGTTCAGACCATGTGCAATATTCCACATCGGCCCAAAAACTGGGATGTTGTATAATCGGTTCAAAATTCAAACGTTGCATCATCATCCTGTTATAGGCCTTCCAAGCTTCATCACCTGCTCCAGTTTCATCAATAAAAAGTTCTTGTCCTTCAGGTACACCTACTGTTAAGGTCTCTTTTCCATCAAAACTAAACACAGCATTTTCGAACCCCCTGGTTGTTGTAAATCCAATAAACTTACCTTCAGCATCTATTATGATTGGAGACCCAGACATACCCGATGCTTCTATTGTAAACGGATTATGAGTAAATGCTTCAGATTGATAATAATATGCATCGCCTCCCTTTTGAGTGGGTAACCCTATACTATTATATGGGCAAAATAATGGCGTTTTCACCTTGAAAGCCACTTGTTCTCCAGCATTAGTGAGTATATTTTGACTTTTAGATGAAGTCATTTGGGCACTAAGAGGGAAACTAGCCATTGCTAACCCTCCTAACCCTACGGTTTTAAAAAATTCGTTTCTTTTCATTCACTTCTTAAATTTCAAGTACTGAATTTGGTGGTAATGGTACATTATTCTCTTTTCGCCATTTTACTAATTCTAATCGCATTTTTTCAGCAATTCCTGATTTTTCCTCTATCAAATTATTACTTTCGGCTGGGTCATTCTTTAGGTCATATAATTCTATTTTGCCACTGGCCAAAAACTGAATAAGCTTGTAATTGCCTTTGCGAATAACAGAACAAGTTCCATGTTTCCATTGGCTTGCCAAATGCCAAAATAAAGGCCTATTGGTAAATAATTCTGTATCGTTTTGAAATAGTTCTGAAACCGAATTCCCATCCAAAATACCATTATAATCTATATCCGCCAAATCCATAAAAGTCGGAAATATATCTAAACAGGTTACCGCAGATTCAGAACGCCTTGGTTTCACTTTTTCTGGCCAATTAATCAGCATTGGTACTTTTATTCCTCCTTCATAAATATGCCCTTTTGCGCCCCTTAATTGTTTGTTGGCACTAGCAATGCTATGGTAGCCATTATCTGAAGTGAGGATGATTATGGTATTTTCTCGAAGTCCACTTTTATCTAAATAATCTAAAATACGCTGAATATTATCATCAACAGATTCTACCATTGTAGCATATTTCGCCGTAAGTTCCTTTGATTTTGCATTTTTCACTATTCCTTGGCCCAGTATTGAATCCGCAGGTTTATTCATGTATTTTTGAAACCCTTCCTCACTTCTTGCTCGAATAGGCCGATGTACCGCATAATAATTCAAGTTGATTAAAAACGGTTCTTTTTTATGGGTATCCATAAATTCTATGGCTTCATCAGTTAATCTATCGGTTAACCAATCATCAGTGGGTTTATGCTCAATAAAGGGGTTACTGAATGGTGCCCAATAGCCCCCTGCCACACTTTTATACCCGCCTTCTTCAAGGGCAGGATCACCTCTAAATGTACCACCAACATTTTTTATAAACCCTCTGCCTTCGGGATAGTACTGCATTACTTCCGACTCTTTATGTGTTTCCACCCATGTAAAATCACCCGGATTTGGTTGGGTCAACTTTTGTTGGATTGGAAACTGCATTTTTAGTTCTTCTTTAGGATAGGGCCCGACTATGTGATATTTTCCTATGTGAATGGATTTATAACCTGCATTAGCTAAAGGTTCAGTGTAAATGGGATGCTCTTTGCCTACTGTCCAACGAGAGAAAATATTCTCTTCCGCAGTACCTTTTTCCAAAACAGGAACTGTATAAACTCCTGTTCTAAACGATTGTTTTCCAGTAAAAATAGCTGTTCTTGATGGTGAGCAAGTTGGATACATATAGGCATTATCCAAAACCAAGCTCTCTTTTGCCAAGGCATCTAAATTTGGTGTTTCATAGTAGGTCGAACCATTAAAACCAACATCAGCATAACCTAAATCGTCCACCAAAACGAAGATGATATTTGGTAAAGAAGTGCTATTTACATTTCCTTTTTTAACTGCTTTGGAATTATTACACCCTAAACATAAAACAAGTAATACTATGAAAGGGGTTGTTTTTAAACTTATCATTCTTAAAGTAATTTTATTGAATCATTAAATTGGGTTTAAACATGAAATTTGTTTAAAGACATAAAGCGAAGCTTACGAGGAGAAACCTCATCCTTCTAAGATTTCTCGTCATTCATACTTCGCTCTGTCAACATGACAAATAGCTAAAAATCAAATATTTTTTTAA
The DNA here is from genome assembly GCF_030540775.2 of Flavivirga abyssicola. Classification (GTDB taxonomy): domain Bacteria; phylum Bacteroidota; class Bacteroidia; order Flavobacteriales; family Flavobacteriaceae; genus Flavivirga; species Flavivirga abyssicola. The sequence goes on from NZ_CP141266.1 coordinate 480,537, forward strand.
TACATATTGCTTACTGAATTTTATACCGAACAGACATTAATTATAGTTAACCTGATTGATTTTATGTTTTTGAGCAAAAAACCGAAACAGTTATATATTTCGGCTTTTTTTACTCAATTCACTAAAACTAACTACTGTATCTTTTGTCTTTGTTTTGCCAATTTCCAATCTACGTCTAGTAATAGTTCTTGGATGGTAATCTTACCGTCATTATCCTTATCTGTTCCCAAAAATTTCAAATTCACATTTTTAGCAGGTTTTCCTAGTTTTTTTGCTTTAGCCTCTTGATATTTAACCCATTCTGACTTAGAAATAACATTATCTCCATTCGTATTCATCAATCCAAATAGCTTCTCTGTTTTTGCTAATGATACTTGTTTTATGGCAACCTTTTTAATATTTTTTGACTTTTCTGAAGCTTTTTTCCTATTAACAGGTTTAATAAATTCTTTGAGAACAAGTTTACCATCATCATTTGAATCTAGACCTAGAAACATAGCTTTGGCATCGACCGGGGTACCTTTTTTGGTTTTCTTTCCTTTATAAAATGTTATCATTTCCTCCAAGGAAATCTTATTGTTGTTATCAGTGTCTACCATACCAAACTTCTTTTTCATTTTCCCTCCATTCTGTGCGCTACTTAGTATGGTAAAGAAAAATATTGAAAGCAATATCATACGCTTTAAGACCTTCATAATATTTTATTAAATTAATTATCTATCGTAAATTTCCGATAAAATAAAACTAGTATTGCACTTCTGAGTAAACCAAATGTATCTCTCAATAATAAATCCAGGCTTTTATAACTTTTCTTTTAGCTCAATATCAATAAAAAGAAATCCTCCTAATGGAATTTTGATATCTACAGTATTTTCCTTAGTCTTAAATACTTCTTTACTTAAAATATCCGCAATGTTTTTTATAATTATACCATTGAACCTAACCTTGGCTGTGCTTTTTTCAGGGTTTATATAGCCGTTATCTATTAAAGTAAGCCTTAAATGTTTTGGAGATATTTGGGAAACAACCCAAGCGACATCTCCCGTAACGGTTACTGGCAAATGGTTAGCCTTTTCCTTAATCTCTTTTTCAATAATTTTATAGTATTCATCGGCTTTGTAAGTTTGTTTTCCATCGGCCGAATAATAATTGCGACCGTCTGTAATATACTCGGTCATCTTACCTTTGTAAATAGGATGCAAATTATCTTGCAGGCTGCCTCTTTTGCTATTCTTATCTGCAAAAACACCATCTTGTGGGGGTGTAATTAACACTAAACCATTTTCATAGGGTGCTAAAAAGTTTAATCGTCTATCTTTTACTCCAGCAGCATATTTAGAAAAATCCCATTGGGTGACTGGAGCACCCAACCAAGAGCCATTCAATCTGCTAAACACAAAGGGGTTATTCTTTTCAAATTTCTCATTGTAAAAGGTCGTCCATTTTACATTGACACCGTCTTCAATAAAATGATGATCTGGTTCTTTAATACTAAGATGAACAGGTGAAAAACTTAAAACTTCAGACCGTTTGGGTACGTACAAGGCTCCTTTTGCGATAAGTTCCCAGTACATACTCATATAGTCTTGATCTACCGAAAAATTATTAATGAACTGTGCCCCATAAGCTGTATGAAAAATTAGCATTCTTAAAAAATGGTTTGGCAATCTTTGATACCCCAACTGCCTAGATCGGTCAAAAGAAGTGTTGTCTGGTACAGCCCTAGTCCCCCAGCCATTAACAGCACCACTAGCCCATATTCCTGTTCTACCAGCTAAACTTAACTCCATAGACTTATCGGTGGTCTCTTCCATTGAGGGAACAAATACATCTGCGAACTCCCCCGACATTAATCTAGACCATGGCTTAAGATGATTTGATCCTAACCAAAAAATATTCTTATTACGTAAAAAGATATTTGCATTTTTACCTTTTGCATAACTTGCTAACGGATAGGTTAAATCATTTACTAAAAAATCTAGATTCTCAGAATGATCTTCCATTTCAGGGTAAATAAGTACTACTTTCTTACCCTTTGCCTTATCTATAACTTTTTTAGTAGTTTTTAGACTGAACATATAAGGATCGTTACCATGACCAGCCCAATAAGCAATTCCTGGCTCACCTTCAAGGCCTTTTACAATCTGATTTAGAGCTTCTTCATGATTAAGTGTATAACGCTTTCTGCGATCGCGTCCTTTTCTGTACTTTTCATTAGCCATACCCGATCTATCCCAGTTCTCTACATTACGCATAAACATAGAGTTTAAAAATACCGGACTACTGTAATTACTGGTTATTTCACTTTTTAAACCTTGAAGGTTACCAGGAACAGATTCTGTCATAAAATAAACAGTTTGAGAACTGTTTTGATATTCAGGTTTTTTAAAAGCTTCTAAATCTTTTCTTATATTTTTGGTATTTTTTAAAATAGTTTCAATTTTACCAATAGGTTCTAATTTTTCGAAAGTTTTTTTCCAGCTTTTATTTTCTGTATCAATAATATGTATGCCACTTCCTCCACTTTGTGCGCTGGCAAGAATGACTTTATTTGTTATGGGGTCTTTCCATAAATCATTATATGCGTAATTTCCATGAAGCCTTTCTTCTTTGGTATCTTTACCTGGTTTATACAGTCTAATTTGACTACCTAATCTAGACAGATACAAAACTTCTCCTTTTTCTTTAATTGAAGTATTGTGCACAATATCATATCCAAATTTAACTTTCCCTATACGCTTGTATGTAAAATTAGCATTAGTCACATCGTACGTAGTAACAAGCAAATCGTTTGCATGTGCTGAAGCTCCCAAAATTATTTCATCTGCTCCATCATTATTTATATCTAATGTATTTAAGTGTCCTATGGGCCTAATTCTAATTTTTTTTCTTAGTTCTTTAGGTGCTTGAATTTTTACTTTCTTAAAAGGAATGTCTTCCATTATATCAAAGAAATATAATGTTCCTGGGGTTTGCATATGATTATTGGTTCCTAAAACCACAAGAGACTGTGTTCCATCTGCCTTCGTAACTGTTCTTATAAAGTTTGAAGTACTAACATGTTTTTCAGGCAAGTTTTTATTGCTTTTGTGCCTAGGATCTTCTATTGAAAAGGTTGATGATTTTATTTCCTTAATCAATTCACCATTTGGAGAGATATAGTAAATACTTTTATCAAATCCACCTGCCACTACATAGGCTTTGTTATCTTTAATAACAGTACATAATGCATACATGGGTGCGCTATTTTTGCCGAATTTCCAAAGTAAATCTCCTTTGTTGTCTAAACAGTATACATAACCATCTGCATTTGCCGTAACAATTTCATCAATGCCATCCCCATTAATATCTCCACACCATATATCATGGTTCATATAACCAGATAACTGATTTTTAAAAAGAACCTCTCCACTATAAGAAACACCTAAAACGGTTCCCTCAAAGCTATTGGCAACTATATACGGCTCTCCATTATTTTGAGCTGTTCGTACACTTAAAATAGTATAGCCTGTATCGATACTTGTGATACCTTTTAAATTTACTTTGCTTTGAATTCCGTATGTGATATTCGAAAAAGAAAGAAGTGCTAATACTAGAAATTTTGAAAAATATATGTATTTATTCATACTGTTGTGTTATAATGGCTTTGCCAATTCTATATCTATAAATTTAAATGCTCCTAAAGGAATATTAATGGTTACTTTTCCGTTGGTAACATCAAATGTCTCATGGCTCAAAACATCAGTTACTTTTATTGGAGATATTGTATTAAAACTAACGGTAGCTGCTTTATTAGAAGGATTTAGATAGCCGTTTTCAACTAAAGTTAGCCGTAAATGTTTTGGAGAAGTATGGGCAACCACCCAACCTACTTCACCTGTAACCGTAATGGGTAATAATTTCCTAGAAGATTCAATATCCTTTTTAATGACTTTATAATACGTTTCTGGGCTATAACTTTGTTTACCATCTTTTGAATAATAGTTTCGCCCATTAGTATAATACTCTTTCATAATGTTTTTATAAATGGGATGTAAATTTTGAACTAAAGGCTTTCTTTTAGCATCCTTATCGGCAAATTTTCCTTTTTGCGGTGGCGTTATCAATACCAATCCGTTGTTGTAGGGTGCGATAAAATTTGTTCTTCTATCCTTAACACCTGAGGCATAATTTGAAAAATCCCACTCGGTAACAGGTGCTCCTGGCCATGAGCCATTTAATCGACTAAAAACTCTGGGGTTATTTTTTATGTGTTCTTCGTTGTAAAAGGTGGTCCATTTGGAATTACTACTCTCTTCCATATAGTACTCGTCTGGATTCAACATGCTTAAGTGTACAGGTGAAAAGCTTAAAATCTCAGAACGTTTTGGCACATAAAGCGCTCCTTTTGCTACAAGTTCCCAAAGTAAACTCATGTGTTTTTGATCTACTGGAAAATTATGTAAATATTGCGCTCCGTAAGCCACGTGAAAAACCATATTTCTTAAAAAATGATTTGGCAACATTTGGTGGGAGTGCTGCCTTAAACGGTCTAGACTCGGATTATCCCTTGCACATCTTGTCCCCCAACTGTCTGTAGCTCCACTAGTCCATATTCCTAAACGCCCAGCTAAACTCAAATCCATAGATTTATCTGTAGTTTCTTCCATTGCGGGTATAAACACATCTGAATACTCTCCTGATAATAACTTAGACCACATAGGTAAGTACACATTGCCTTGCCAAAAACAATGTTTAGTTCTTACAAAAATTTGTCCATTCTTTTTTTGTGCATGTTCAGCAAGTGGATAGAAATAATCATCCATAACATAAGCAAAGTTTTCAGAATGATCCTCTAGTTCAGGAAATATCATAACTGTTTTTTTACCATTGGCTTGATCTAAAATCTTTTTATTAGTGCTTAATTGATACATATAAGGATCGTTACCATGTCCTCCCCAATAAGCTATACCTGGCGCATTTTTAAATCTAGACGAAATTTTATCCACTATTTCATCTTGACTCAATATGTATTTCATTCTCCCATCTCTTCTTTTTCGATATCTTTCGTTTTTAATTCCAGATCGATCCCAATCTTCTTTGTCACTACCCGCCGAATTCAGAAACACAGGGTTACCATAATTAGCTTGAAGGTTTTGTACCCAACTCTTCATACTTTTTGGAATGTTTTCAGCCATTAAATAAACATGTTGGGACTCTTTTTGAGACTCAGGAGCTTTATAGTTGTTTAAACTATTTCTAATCTTTTTAGTATTTGAAAGTATCGTGGAAATTTTACCTTTTGGTTCTAAATGCTCATAGGCTTTTTTCCAATTACTTTTTTTGGGGTTTATTATATGAATATTACTTCCTCCACTTTGTGCACTCGCTAAAATAATATGTCCTGTAACTGAATCTTTCCACATATCGTTATAGGAATATTTTGTGGACAAAATTTGCAGTTCACTTTTATCAAAATCCAAAGGAAGAATTAAAATTCTGGCTCCTAATAACACAAAATATTTAGATTCACCTTGTTCTACAATGAGTTCGGGTTGTACTACACGGTATCCAAATTTATCAATGCCCTTATCAATATCACTTATTTTAAAAAGCCCTTGTTTTTCAGTGTCTAAATCTACTTTTAAAAAACTGGTATCATGAATCATAGAACTTGAACCTGCCAAAATCTCATCATTGCCATCGTTGTCAATATCAACACATCTCAGCTCTCCCAGAGGTCTTCTACCTTTCAAATCAATAATTTTAAATGGTTTTTCTTCTAAAGGATTGAATAAATATAATGAGCCCCTAGCCTGAACAGCCATAGTATGCACAACTCCCTGCACCGCTAAAACTTCTTCTCCATTTGCTTTTTTAACCTTACGAATAAAATTTGAAAGATGACAATTATAATCCGGAATTGGTTTAGAGTATGGTTGCCATGGGCTATCAACTGAATAGGTGTATGAAGACATTTCCTTTACTAAATCTCCTGAAGCCGATAGATAATACATACTCTTATCATATCCTCCAGCCACTACATAGGTATCTTTTCCTTTTTTAATAGCTGTTATGGCATACATTGGTGCATCATTTTTTTTGAACTCCCAAAGCAATACGCCTTTATTATCTAAACAATAGACGCTACCATTTGCATTGGCTACCAAAATCTCATCCTTACCATTACCAGTAATATCTTCACACCATATATCATGGTTCATAAAACCAGACAATGCGTTTTTCCATAAGACATCGCCTGTATACGATACTCCTAAAATTGTCCCCTCATAACTACTTGCAACAATATAAGTTTCCTTGTAGCTTTTAGCTATTCTAACTTTTGAGATGGTATAACCAACGTCAATACTTTTTATAACTGATGGATCATTCTCTTGACAATTTATAGTATGGAATCCTAATGGCAGTAATAAAACGACCAATAGGAGAAGGTATTTTTTTATGGAATGCATATCTAAATTAATATTTTTATGTGTTATGCTATTTAAGTCACAAAATTAAATTAGGGAATAAAAAAGGTGAAGCGTGTAACACTGCTGATCTTTTTAATATTTTCTCTAATAAATCAAAGATGTGGACTATAATAATTTTTACTGGAATTAAATAAAGAATTTCTTGAAATGAACTATTCTCAAGGCAGAGCCATATTTCGACTACGCTTAGTACAGATTTCACTCATTTCATACCTAATCAAGTTAAGCACAGCTTTGACCTTTCGGTTAAAAAATCGAAATTCTTTTATTTAGATTCCCGTTTTCACGGGAATGACAATTTCAACGGAAACCACGAGGCTAAGCCTCGAAGAATTTTTTTTTGATTAAAAATCAAAAAAAACCATTTATTAATTTAAATGGTTTTTTCTTTCTGCTAAAAACTTTATTTACTACTGCACCAGAACTTTCTTCGTTAAAGTTGCTCTATCTGCTGATACTTTTACTACGTATATGCCAGAAGCCAAGTTAGCCTTATCTACAGACTGACCAATCATATTGTATACTTCAATCTTACTGTTTTCTGGTGTGTTTTTTACTACAATTTCTCTATTCTTTACAGTTACTATTGTGTTTGCCTTAGCAAATACATCATCCAAACTAAGCGTCCCTTGATTATCAACTTCTAAGGAAGTAATAAGTACATTACCTACTATAGGGTCTCCAGCTTTGTTTACAAATCTTGATCTTAATTGAATTTTACCTCCAGTAGCACCTCCACCACCATCAGGATCTGTAAAACCTGGATCCGAAAATTCATACACTACAGATGAGGGCCCTAAATCTACTACAGTAGCACCTTGCAAATCTACTCCACCCCCTGCTCTAAAAAAAATGCCATCAGCATTAGAATTATTGGTATAATTAATGATCACTCTATTTTGACCATCTGTTTTTGTATTACTAATTCTAAATTCGAAAAAGGACTTACTACCAGAAGGAGTCAATGTAAAACCAGTATTATCACAGGTAAGTGTAGCTTCAGTTGCAGTATATTTACTCGCATTACAGTCTAAAGCGGTAAAATCAAAATTTTGTTGGGCAGACATTGACATAGATACAACTAAAGCCAGAACCAAGGTTAAATTTTTAAGTAATTGTGTTTTCATAATTTTTATTTTTATTTAGTTAATTTTCGTAAATTCTTAAGTAAGAATGGAATGCAATTAATTTCTCTAAATTGAGGATATATGAACTATTAAATGTCTCTTGAGGTAAATAAAATGTATCTTTGTGTTTATTGTTCGGATCTGCAATTAAAAGAATATCAACTAACTACAATTTTATAGTCTGAAATATCGATATTCGAAGCTATTTGGACAATATAATATGTAACTCATCACTAACTAGATTAGAGTATACTTTTCATAGTCCAAATTTTATTGACTGAAACTTCAAACTGGAAGTGCTTGATATTATATCTACTGGGGTTTTATTAGATTTTATAACACTTGATTTTTCTGTAATCGGATTAGTTTTTTTGGTTTTGTAGTACTCCAACTTTCACTTGAATCTTCAAAAACTATACTCTATTTGGGTGTTAACATAAGATATGGTTCTCCAAAAAACAAATAATAAAGAATTTTCTTGAAACGAACTATCCTCGGCAGAGTCATAGAGGTATGCTTCGACTACGCTCAGCACAGGTTTCGCTCGTTTCATTCCCAATCAATTTGCCCGCAAGGCTTTACCTTTGGGTCAAAGCCCGAAATTCTGTTATTTAGATTCCTGTTCTTGTCTGCCATGCCTTTGGCTTGATAGACCGACAGCTACAGTGCACCCTCATCTTAAAAAAATCATTATTTACTTTTCTTTGCCCGTCCAAAGAAAAGTAACAAAAGAAAAGACGCCCCTTCGATAGGAATTTCTTCTTTTGCTTAAGCTCAAGAAGAACCAAGCACAAAACTTCGACGTCTCGCCAATGCAAATCCAATACTGTGCTCCTGGGTTTCGAAGCTTTTGTCCTTTATTCTTACGAAGGGTCGGGGCTTGCCTAATGGCCATTTCTTAACGAGCACCTTAACCTCTTTTTTTCATGATGAAATGTCTCGTTATTTATGCTTCGCTCTGTCGACATTGACACACCTATATTTCAAATAATTAACTTAGTTCTTTTGATTGTTATTACATTACTGTTTAGGAGTCAATATTTGTGGTAGACCTTAGCTGCCTTTCGGCAGCTCCACGAGAATGACAACTTCTACGGAAACCCCTAGGGTTCTTCCTCGGGAATTCTTTTCGATTAAAACGAACGTTTATTTTCCTAATCAAAACTTTATATTTTTATACAAAGCTTAGTATTAAAGGCAAAAAATACCTAGGGGCATACATAAAATATAGCCCATAATAAATTTCATCCTTAGTGGAAATAGGGATTTAGTTATTATCGCATTCGCTTTTGCTGGTTTTGGCGATATACTTTCCAGGAGTCACACCAAACTTTTCTTTAAAGACTTTGGTAAAGTGTGTACGGCTTTTAAATCCCGTCATTTCAAAAGCTTCGTTAACGGATAATCGTTTTTGAGCTAAGAAATTTGCAGCTTTTTTTAATCTGTAATTTTTTAATAGTTCAAATGGCGTTTGGTTTGTCAAAACCTTAACTTTTTGATAAAAATGTGTGCGGTTTAAGTATAGTTCTTTTGCTAGATGATTGAGATCTAAATCTTGATTATCTAGGTGTTCCTCCATTAAGCTGTACAATTTTTCCAAAAAGGCATTATCATTCCTATTATTTTTATTGTTTTCTCTGGTTAGCGGGATACCAACTTGATAACGTTCTCTTAATTGTTTACGATTTCTAAGCAATGCTTCAACGTTTGTTACTAAACGCTGTATATTAAATGGTTTTTTGATATATGCGTCTGCTCCATCGCGAATCCCCTTAAGGTGATCTTCTATATTTGCCAATGCCGTAAGCAAAATAACCGGAATATGACTGGTTTTTAAATCCGATTTTATTTTAAGGCATAAATCCAAACCATTCATCTCTGGCATCTGAACATCACTTATCACTACATCTGGCCACTCCTTTTCGAAAGCTTCAAAACATTCATGGCCGTTTCTAAAACTCTTAACTTTGAAAAACCCCGAAAGGATTTCTGAAACAAAAGTCCTCATTTCTGGATTGTCCTCAGCATAAAAAATCAATGTATCTGAAAACTCACCAGAAACTTCAACATTTGATATGGTATCTTTTTTAAATAAATGATTATCAATCTTCACCTCTTTTTCATCCGGCAAATTAATACTCTTATGCTTTTCCTCTTCCAAAAGTTCTTTAACTATTGGTAAACGAACATTTATGGTAGTACCTTCTTTTAATTGGCTTTCGGCATCTATAAAACCATAATGCATTTCGACCAATCTTTTGGAAAACGCAAGACCAATTCCCGAACCACTTCCCTGAATATTTTCTTTTTTATGCGACCTGTAAAATCGTTCAAAAATATGTTCTAGGTCAATGGCATCTATACCCTTTCCTGTGTCAATTACTGATACAACTAAATCTTTATCATTCGTTTTATATACAACTTTAATTGTATCGTCTGTTTTAGTATATTTAAAGGCATTGCTTAAGAGATTATTAAAAATTTTTTCCAACTTATCTCTATCTGCAGATACCATTATTACTTTGTTCTCGCCTTCAACCTCTAACTTTTTATTATCATTTTTTGCCAACATATTAAAGTCTCCTATAAGCTCATCCATAAATGAGTTAAAGCTAAACCTAGTATAGTTCATTTTCAAGGCATTTGCATCGGTTTTCCTAAAATCATGTACCTGCTCAATAAGCTGATGTATTTTTTTAGATTGTCTTTGCATTAAACCAAGTTTCTCACCAACATCTGGGTTACCCTTAAAACGCTCTAATAATATATTCATAGGGCCTGAAATTAATGCTAATGGTGTTTTTATTTCATGAGAAATATTTGAAAAAAACGTTAATTTTGCCTCGTTTATTTCCTTAACATTGTTAATCTCCATCTGTTCGATTTCTACTTTATGATTTAAAGTCTGAATCTTCAAAATAACCCGAATAACCAAATAAATTAGCAGAAAGCCTAAAAGGGTATATAAAAAGTATGCCAAATGGGTATTCCATATAGATGGCATTATCTCTATTTTTAGTTTTTTTGATGATGTCCATTCATTTAACGAATTTGATGCCATAACGGTTAATTCGTAATCGCCAGGCTGAAGTCCACTATAATAAATGGTTTTTTGACTTGATGGTAGTACAATCCAGTCGTTGTTTATCTGAGATAATTTATACTTTATTAAATGGTTTTTGTCATTAGAAAAATGCAAACTTGTTAAATCTAATGAAAACACATTTTCATTATGCTTTAACTCGATTTTATCCAGTACTCCAATACTTTTTTGCAATACAACCCTGCCATTTAATGTATCCCCCGGCATTATTTCCTTATCAAAAATCTTAAAGTTCTCAAATTGTAATTTTGGTAATTGCTCTTTAGTATTTACATCTTTAGGGTTAAAATAACAAAAGCCATCTAAACCTGATAATATCATGGTGCCATTATCTAATGTTTCACTTGCAAACCAAAAATCCTCGAAAGGCAAACCATCAGATTTGTTAAATTTTCTAAACTCATTAGTCTTGGTATCAAATTTATTTAAACCAATATTAGTAGGGATCCATAGATTAAAGTTTTCATCATATAGGATATTTTTAACCACATTATTAGACAATCCGTCCTTTTCAGTAAAGGGTATAAACCTAGGAATCGAATCACTATTAAGCACCTTGCAAATACCACTACCTTCTGTCCCTATCCATAAATCATCATTTGGCAATCTAATTATTGAAGACACAAAATTACTAGGTAATGAATGCTCATCTTTTTTATCATTAACAAAGTTATGGATGATAAGTTCTTCAATGGGTGTATCTTTTTTGTTAGCTATTCTAAATAACCCATCTGTATCTGCGCCAATCCACATAAAGCCGTATATGGAATCTGAGTATACCCGCCTTGGCAACTCTATTTTATTGTTTTTAAAAAAAGGATTGTCACTTAAATATTCAACGTTGGTAACGGTATTGCCTGCATCTATTAAAACCTTATAGACTTGATCACTTCCAACAACCCAAACATTACCATATTTATCCTCAGAACATGAGCGTATCCTAGGCCCAGTTGTCTCACTTAGGTTATTAAGTTCAATCTTTTCATAGCCTCTATATCCTTTCCTTAATCTATACAGGTTAGATTCACCAGAAATGTATATCCAAGTATTCTTTCTAGAATCTACAAATACACCACCAACATTTTGTTCTTTTTCGATAGGGAAGTTAAAAGGAAGCCGTTCAAATTTCTTGAGTACGCTGTTGAAAAGTGACAAACCACCATAACTAGCAGATATAAAGGCGTGGTCTTTACCAAATGGGGCTATGTGAGTAACACTATTGGAACCGAGCCCAAAATCATAATCCATACTTACATTATAACTTCCAAAAGGCCTCTCAACCATATCAAATTTATAGACACCTTCATTAAAAGTTGCATACCAGCAAATATTCTGAGATGTCAACATAAATCTACTTGAACGTAATATTTTCAGGTTATCTTTAAAACCCCTAGCTTCTATTGGAAGTCCTTTCCTAATTATATCTATGTTGTCTATTTGAATAATGCCTTCGTTTAATTCTCCCAACCACAACTTGCCAGAATCATTTAGCATGATGCTATTAAACCTAAAATCCTGTAATGCCTCTTGATCTATTTCAAAATTATTAGGGTTAAGCGTGTTATTGTGCTTTACCAGTACTATCCCTCTTGAAATAGTTGCTAAAAAGGAATGGTTTGAAGCTTTTACAATGGCATTTGCATAAAGGACCTTGTCCTTTAATATTTGCTTGAATTTCTTTTCAGAAAAATCGAAGAGTATTAGTCCCTTAGACGTTGCAAACACAAGTGCGTTTTTACCAAATGGCATGACATCGAAAAAAATCATATCATCTCCAAATTTTTCAACTGGTGGTAAATACCGCTTCAAAAAATTAGAATCTTTATCAAAAACCAATACACCATCGCCTTCTGTCAAACAAAATATATGATCTAAAAATTTGTTTCCAAAAATTTTTCTAATTACGGGGCCTTTAACCGCATTACCATTTTGTTTATTTGAATATATTTTTGTGAACTTTTCATTGATGAAGTTATATCCCGTTACACCTTCATCAGTTCCAATCCAAAGGTTATGGTTGTTATCCTCATAAAGCGACCTCACCCTATTACTGGTTAATATTTCTTTATCAATTGTGTTTTTGAAGGTTTGAAAATTATATCCGTCAAACTTATTAAGTCCGTCATAAGTGCCAAACCACAAAAAGCCTCTAGAATCTTCATACATTGTAGTAACGCCATTATGTGCTAAGCCCTCTGAAATTGTATATTTCTGGGAATATTTAATTATTTCATCTTGAGCAATAGCACTAATGCAATAAAAAAATGACAAAAAAACGATAAGAAACATTCTAGGCATAAAACTCTCTATTCTTTAAAACTTAAACTAAGTTAATTTATTTTTTTAAAAGACGCTCTTCCCAATCTTTTAAAACTTCCTCGTCTGTAGCTTCAGGCGAAAGCTCTGGTTTTTCATTTTTAAGAGATTTCACATAGTATTTATAAGATCCTCTCTTAGCTTTTTCAATAGTCGCATTATCTTCATGAATCATGTTCTTCTCAAAATCTACCAAATTTGTTTTTAAAGTTGTAAACAACTTAGATTTAATGTCTTTAAACTTTTCATCATTTGCTAAATTATTAAACTCCGAAGGGTCTTCATAGATATCATATAGCTCAATCTCCGGTTTTGTATCTGCCATAAATTGATTGTATGGTTCTCCTAATTCTCCTCTTTTATGCAATATTTTATATAATGCAAAAGCAGGGTATTGCAACTTTTTATAGCTACTTAATTGCATCCATGGTCTATCTGCCGTTCTATTCCAAATTAGTTTATAACGGTTATCTCTAATACTTCTCATATCTTCGTGAGCATCACCAGCACGTTGGCGGAAACCATAAATATAGTCTCGTGTTTCTTTATCTTCTCCTAAAAACACTTTTCCATGCATATACTCTGGAACGTCTATACCTGCAATATCTAGTGATGTTGCTGCAACATCAATTAAACTAATAAGTGCATCGTTGGTTGTTCCTTTTTTTACATGTTTAGGGTATCTTACAATAAGTGGTATTTGTAACCCGCCTTCATATAGAAATTGTTTATCTCTTAAATGAGGACGTCCATGATCTCCAAATAAAATAATGACCGTGTTCTCTAAATCCCCATCTTTTTCCAATTGATCTAAAATTCTTCCAACATGTCTATCGCATTCTTGAACACTCTCAATGTATGCTGCCCAATCTGCTCGGATTATAGGATGATCTGGGTAACATTTTGGTATGGTGACTTTATCGGGGTCTACTGGGTTTATTGTATCTTTTACAAACAATCTATGCGGATTATAAATTTGAACCTGTGCAAAAAATGGTTGTCCTTCTTTACGTTCTGTCCAATTAAATGCATCAAAAAGGTCTTCATGTATAAAATTAAAATCTTGCTTCCCCTCTGTATTGAAGTCTTTAGAGTCACAATTTGTTACAAAATACCCTGCTTTCTGAAATAATTTTGTTATCGGCTGAATTCCTTTTGGGAGTTCTGTCATATTAGAAGTTCTATGGTCATGACTGTTCACCGCAGTAGGATACATTCCTGTTATTAAGGAAGAACGACTTGTGGAACAAATTGGAGCCGTTGAAAATGCATTGGTATATAAAACACCTTCTTTAGCGATCCTGTCCATATTTGGCGTTTTCACATCAGGATTTCCGTAACATGCTAACTCTCTGCCTAGGTCATCGCCATTAATCCAAAGGATATTTAATGGTGTTTCATTTAAACTTTTCTCTTTTGGCTTTCCACAATTGAAAAAACAAAAAATAAATACTAGTAAAACCACTAGCTTGTTTATTACTAATCTCATAATTAAATTTTAGTTTTTTTTGATGCCCCATTTTTATTGATAGCAGCAACATATTCACTATCCTTAGGCACAATTATCAAGCCTGGATTTACTTGTTCTATTTTAACGGTTTTACCTGAAACTAAAGTCACCTCATACCCTATTATCTTTTCAGGAACCATTAATCTAATAGCTATATTGTTATCGCCTTTAACCGCTCCTAAAATTTGTAATGGTTCAGGAACTTGCCCTTCGGTAAGTGTAACATTAAATTCTTCTGACCATGGGCTATAGCCTTCTGAAAGTATTCTGCGTACTCGTCCGTAATAGGTGGTTTCATTTTTTAAATCCCTTACTCGTATCGCTCCCATTACTGGCGCACTTAATGTTTCATTGTACACGCCTGCTTTGGTACCATACGCTACCTCTAAGCCTTTATCGCCTTCTAAGCTTGTAACGCCTACCATAAAACTTCTATCCAACGGTAACACTTTTCTCACTTCTGGGTTTTTAGCCTCTGGGAATGTGGGTAGCGGTAACTTCTCTCCTGTTAACACATTAAATCTGGACTCTGCTACTGTATAACCATTATTAGAAATTAATGAGACTACTAGCAGTTTAAAATTTGAAGCAGTCCATTTTACGGTTCTCGTAATGGCTTCGCTATCTGGTTCTATATCTCCAAGTTTATAAATACTACCATCTAAAACCTTACCATGAGCATCTATAAGCTCGTAAACCCACGAATAGCCTCTAAGTGTAAATGATGGTAATTCCAATTTACCTCTAGGTTGGATGGTTATTTCTGCTTGTTGTTCTTTAATTTTAGCGTCAATAGATTTAACTGGTTGCTGGATTTTGGACATCTGATAGTAAAAGGTCTTCGGATTTCGCCATATATCAACAATACCCCAGTCTCTATTTTGACTTGCCGGTGTTTGCTTGTGATAACTACGGTAGTCATTAAATGTCCAATGCGCTGCACCAATCAGGTAAGGTTCTTTCCCAAGCTGTTCCCAAAGGGCGGTAAAATCTACCGTATGATTTAAAGATTCATCTCGATCCTGACCGAATTCAGTAAAAAATACAGGCATATCCGGAATGCTATCATGAATCATTTTTAGTTGTTTAACTTTAGCACCATCTTTACCGTATTTATTGGTAAAAAGAATGTCTACACTTTTATTGTCTAAAAATTTAAATCCCTTAACAGGATTATTACCAAAGGCTTGATCGTGGATATTAGCATAAAAACGTGTTGGATCCAATTTTTTTGAAAGTGGACGCATGGCTCTAACGTAATCATCAGCTGCATGCCTTAATTCGTTTCCTGGAGACCATCCGATTATAGATGGGTGATTCCAATCGCGATGTACCATTTCTGTAAATATTCTTCCTGGATATAGGGATTTCGCCTTTTCTGCATCTTCCTTATTATTCATTGGAGTCCGATACACTGTTTGCCAAATAGGAATTTCAGACCAAATCATGTACCCTACCTTATCGCAATAATCTAACAGGTCTGGAGCCGATGGGGCATGCATAATTCTAGAGAAATTTGCTCCAGAACGTTTCATTTGATCAATATCTGCTTTTACTAAATGAAGGGGTTCTGTATTTCCATAAGCACGGTGATCGTGTACCCGATTATACCCAAATAAACGCACTTTTTCTCCATTCAAGTACATGCCATCAGGTTGTATGTCTACATGCCTCAACCCAAAATGTTCCTTTAAAACAGCAACAGACTCACCTTTTAATAACAATTTTGTTTCTAAATGGTACAATTGCGGATCATCAAAATGCCACATTCTAGTTTGTTGTGTATTTAGAAAAATATCCGTTGCAAAAGTAGTTATGCCCTCTGCTTTTGCTTTTCCCGAAGCTAAAAACGCCACATCATCTAGTTCCTTAATAGTTCCAACTATTGTTATATTTTTTGCTTCACTCGAACTATTTTCTACAGTAATATATAATTTAACATATCCTGTTTTGGTAATTACATCTAGTGTTGGTTCTATTTTTTGACGAACAATTCGTAGCTCATGGTGGGCTTCTAAATAAACATCCCTGTTAATACCTCCCCATTGATACCAAGCTCCTAGCTTATGTTCATTGTTTACTTTTAATTTTATTGTTCCTGTTTCTCCAGCGGAAATATACTGACTAACATCAAACTCAAAGGGGGTATAACCACCAACATGCTGTCCTAAATAATGATTATTTAGCCATACATCGGTAACATCATAAACAGCATCAAATTTTAAGAAAATACGTTTGCCATTCCACCTTTTTGGTACTGAAACTTCTTTTTGATACCACGCATCCCCTATATAATCGGCATATTCTGTAAATGTGTTCCAGCTAGCTGGTACTGGTAAAGTTTTCCAATTATTATGCTTTATTTGGGTACTATCGGCAAATTGCCAGTCGCCGTTTAAAGACATTCTGTTTGCTGAATTATTATACTCTAAGTTTGTATTACTTTTCGAACATCCTGCAAATGAATACGTCATTAACAAAACAATAATTATACTAGTTAATGATTTAATTTGTTCTTTAAACATGGTTTTAAGTTTCCTTATTATTTGTTCCATTTTTCATATACTTCTTTTAATTGATAGTAAGCTGCCTTTTTATTGCGATCCTTATCTACAATCCCCCATTCTCTATAACCTGATTTCGGGGTACCTTTATATTTACTTCTATAATCATTATAACTCCAAAGCGATACACCTGTAATAAATGGCAAATCCTTTAATTTTTCTATATACGCTACCATTTCATCATTCAATCTAGCGTCTGATGCTGCTCCAATTTGTTTTCTTCCTATTTCAGAGATAAAAATAGGCTTGCCTGGAAATTTCTCATGTGTAAGTGTTGCAAGTTCCACAGCTTTACCATAGGTATTCATAGATATAAAATCTACTTTTTCATAGGGTTCTTTTCCTATTTCACCTTTTCTATAGGCCGTAATTGTTACGTACGTTTTTAATCGCGTGGTATCCAACTCCTTTAAATAATCGAGCATGGAGTTAACGTAACCATATTGTGCTTTTGTTAATTCTTTATCTTTCCAAGCTAATTCTGGATCTCTTAATTCATTACCTACACTCCAAGCTACAACACTAGGATGATTAAAGTCTCTTTCAACCATATCTTTTAGCCATTTTTTTGTAACTGGATTATTTGGAAATGATTGTGGGTCATCTGCTCCCCAAACAGGAATTTCTTCAACCAATAAAAAACCAATACTATCACAAAATTTTAATATGTTTTTTGAAAGTGGTGCATGCATCAATCTTGAAAAATTACATCCCAGGGATTTAATGTCAAGCATATCCTTTTTAATTAAATGATCTGGTTCGGTGTTTCCATAAATTGGATGATCATGAACCCGATTAATCCCATTCATTCGCACGGGCTTATTATTAAGATAAAATTGTTCTCCACGTACTTCAAATTTTCTAATACCAAATTTATCTGAAGTCGTTTTATAAGCTTCCCCATTCACTTTAAGTTTACTGGAGATTTTATACAGGTTAGGGGTATCAAAATGCCAAAGCTTATAATCAGAACGTTTTCTTTCAAACGAAACGTTTGCTATGGTAGTGGTTTTCCCTTCTATTTTAAAAAGCGTAGAGTCAATTAATACATTTTCAATTTCTGGTTTAAGAGTAACATGCACCTGTTTATTGCTATTATTTTGAACCTTATATTTTATATTAAAATTTACTTTATTGGTATCAAAATCAGGTACTGCTGTAATGTGTTGGTATATTAAGCGTACATCTTTTTCTGCTTTTAGCGTTACGTCCCGACTTATACCTCCCCAAGGCCACCAGGCGCCTCTTTGATAGGTGTTATCTGCCATAACGATAACTTTATTAGTCTTTTGGTAATCTACTTGGTCTGTAATATTAAATTCAAAAGGCAAGTACCCCCCAAAATGTTCTCCCAGCAAAGTTCCGTTTAACCAAACTTTAGATGTTTGATATACCCCTTCAAATTTTAAAAGTATTTGGTTTCCATTCCAATTTCTGGGAATTTCAAACTCTTTTTGATAATAGCCTTTACCTACATATTTTGAATAGCGTTTTCGGGTATCCCAATTTCCAGGTACAGCAATCGTATCCCATTTTGAAATATTATAACTGAAAAGCTCTTGTTCGTCTATGTCGTTAGACGCTAAAAAATGCCAAATACCATTTAAGGGTAATGTATCACTATCTAATTTACGAGTAGAATTTTTGTTAATACATGACACCAATAACAACGAAACAATTACAATCCCAAGTCCTTTCATTTAAATGGTCTTAAACATTACAAACACTTTTATATTTTGATTTAAACCATAATCTACTGTGCTTTAAAGCAAATTACAGCGCCCCCATTTTTAGCTAAATCTATGTTTAGCTTTGTATTTTTATTGGCTTTAGAAGCCTCTTTGCTATACATAGTTACTAGATTGTGTTCTGGCTCAAACTGTCTTGGATGCAACCCTGTAACATCAAATTTATCAGACTCTAAATCATCCTTAAAAATTTCGGCAGTATAATCCTTATCTTCTAAAAAATTGCAATCAATAGTAATTTGTTTTGTAGCACCACTACTTAAAACACCCAGATACCAATCTTTACCACTTCGTCTAGCTATAATTGCCATTTCTCCAATTTTACTTTGAGGGAGCACAATAGACTCATCCCAAACTGACGGCATCTCATCCAATAATGGCAATGCTGTTTTTACTTCTTTTGCTGTTAATAAATAATCCGTATTCTCTGCTATACAGTTAAAAGGGCTATAGAAACAAACTAGTGTAGCTAATTGATGTGCCCATGTGGTTTCTCCTGGATTAGTAAACCCAATTGGTGTATAGTCTGCATGCCCTGTTATGTACCTTGTAAATGGTAAGGCTGCATTATGAGACGCTGTTAGGTTTCTTTCGTTTTTAATGCCATTAATTTCCAATCCACGAATTCCTTCTCTTGTTACCTCATTAGGATAGGTTCTATACTCACCCGAACTTTGTTGGCAACCATGAAAATTCACCATTAGTTTTCTTTCTGCAGATTTTTTCAATAAGTGTTCATCAAAATCTATTAAGCCTTTGGTTTGTCCGTTCATAAAATCTACTTTAATACCTTTAGCTCCTGTAGCAGCTATACTATCAAGAAAAAGCCTCATAACTTCATAGTCATTTTCAGGGAAATTCAATTCTTTAGAGTGTTTCCAAAGAAAAACACCAACTCCTTTACTTGTGGCGTCTTCGCATAATTTAGTGGTGGCTTCCCACTTATTTTCCCAACGCTCCCAGCCTTCATCAACCATAGAATACTCAAAACCCAATGCCTTGGCATCATCAATCATATCTCGTTCTGCCTGATAATTAGCAAATTTTTTTGACCACCAGTGCCAAACGGCTGTTCCTGGTTTAATCCAACTTTTATCAGCAAATAACTTAGGGTCTGGTTCTGGGTTTAATGCAGGCACCATAACATTGTTTACAAGTGCATTTAAATCATCTGCCAGCAACACACAGCGCCATGGCGAAGTAATATTACCATCAACCTTAAAACCATTTTTCCCTTCAGTAAAATTAGATTTAAATGTATTATTACCAATAGCTTCTAATCGTGTTCCGCTATAATTGTATAATGCTGCTTCAGCAAGCAGTGCATAACCACCCTGGGGCAGTTCTAAAGTAAGCGTAAGCCCTTGAACAGGTCCCATTTTTGAAACTTTAGGCATTTCTGAAATATCAGCAGCAAACCATTCTCCTGCATGCGATTTTAACTTCCAGTTATTATTACGCTCAAAATACCAAACTTTAGTTTTATTAGGAAACTTGTAAGAAGTCGATTCTCCATTTACCACCTGAACGGTTTTCCCTGGCACTCTGTATCTGTAGGCGACACCTTGATTTGAAACCTGTACATCTAAATACCATTTAACACCATCGTTTTCAGTCAACTCAAAAGTTGTTTGATGCGCTTCATAACGTCCTTTGTTTTTTACGCCTAACAACGGAAACTCCTGCTTGATATTAGAAGTTTCTAATTGTTTAATTTGGGTATTAGATCCTAGTTCTTTTCCTCCCACTATTATACCAAAGGCAGAAGAATCTATAACAACGTTTTCTTTTGAAACTATTTTATAGCCAAGTTGATTATCTTGAAATTTGAAGATATATGCTGTATTTGTACCTCCTGTTAACTCAAATTGATCTTTTGGCGCTTTATCACAAGATATAAAGGTAACACCAAATATTACAGACCATAAGAATGACAAAATACAGTGCTTTGAAGTTAGATTTTTAAATTTACGAACCATTTTTAAATTTATTTAGTTTACGATATTTAATTGTTAATTACAAACCACTTCAAAAATTGATGCTGGTACATGCTCTGAAGGGTGTTTAGCTTCAATAATTAACCCTTTAGTTTTTAGGGGTTTTTCTAGTGAAAATGTATTAATTGTTTGATAGTTATCTACTGTTTTAAAAAGCACAACTCCATTACTATCTTTAATGGTGTAGTCTCTCAAACAGAAAGGAACAACCGCTTCTGGATGCCCCATTAATGTAGATTCCATTGGATGATCGTAATCTGGGTCTAAAAATAATTTTATCTCTGAAATCTCTTTTTCCTCAGACCAGTCAATCTTAAGCATAGGTTTTTCATCACTTAAATCTGAAACCCAAGCATTAATTTCGGTATTAGGTCTTACAAAACCATTACCAATGTTTGAGCTTTCAAAAGCTTTAATTGCCGGAGAAATTTCCATGGCAATATTATGCCCTTTGGGGCGACGCTGTGGAATCCAGAATTCAAATTCATCTACACCAATATGTTTAGGGGGTATTTGTTTACCAGTATTAGAAACTGCTTTATTAACACCATTAAACACAGATAACACTCCTGTATATCGTTTATTACTATTTTTAAAGCTCACCTTGGAATTCGATAAGAATGTTACAAAAGCATATTGATTTTGAGTCGTTGATACATTGAATTCGATGGTAATAAATTGCACGCCTTTTTCTAGATGAAACGTTTTGGTTTCTAAAATAACTTCTGGCGTGTAGTTTTTAGCTTTTTCAGATGTTCTTAACTGTACTTGAATACTAGTAGCTTCATCAGCTTTCAACTGTACTTTAAACGTGTAGTTTTGATTAGCATTAAACGGTAATAACTGCGCAGCTGAGACGGCTAAATTTGTCCACGTTCCATCAAAAGGAATTTTTAATAGCTTCAGTGATGATGAAGCTTCAATTTTGGCTTGATTTACTAGGTTTGATGACTTCTGAATAGGGATGTTTGGAATACTTTGTCCAATTAAATTCAACTCATTTTGTAACATTTTAATCTCGCCGTTTTTTAAAATATCGGCAGGTTTAATATGTTTCTCTTTGCATATGTAAGCAGCCATACCTAAAGCCTGAGCACAAAACCCTGTGGTTGCCATAACTCGTGTAGAACCAAAGGCTACGTGTGTAGCACTTATAATTCTTCCTGCCAATAACAGGTTATCTATATCCTTACTTACAAACGAGCGAAAAGGAATGTCATAAATACCTTTAGAATGCCATTGTGTACAGCCTGAAAGCTCACTATAAATCCCATCTGCTGGATGCAAATCTATAGCCCAACCCCCATGAGCTATGGCATCATCAAACTCACTTTGGTTGATAACATCTTGCTGTTTCATCATATACAGCCCTTCAAAACGTCTACTTTCTCGTTTTCCCGGAACTGTTCCTACCCACTCCAGGGTCATATTTTCTACATCTTCAAATTCACCTGAATTTTTAATATAATCCCAAACACCATAAATCACTTTCCATAGTTCATATTTAATCTCTTCTGTTTCATGAATGGTATCATGACGTCCTCCATATTCAAACCACCAAAAGCGACAACCTTTATCATCTTTTCCTATAGATTTATATCTTGGAATTGCGGTTTTAATATCTTTTAAAGCATATGATGGTGCCGTATATTTTACCGGTTTACCTGCATCTTTACTATAGAAATACATAGAGTGTCCTAAAAGCTCGCCATACGACTTATCTGGAGCAAATAGCTCTCCAAATTCTTCTTTGGATTCTGCACCTATTCTAAAGCTTGCTCCAGCCTTAAACGACACAATACCATCACCAGATGCATCACAAAACAGTGGAGACTTAATGTTATACTCCGTTGAATTTTGAGCGTTAAACGCCTTAACGGATTCTATTGTGTTATCATTTTTCTTTGCAACATCGTAAACACTAGTGTTTAAAAGCAGGGTAATATTCTTCTCGTTTAAAACCTTTTCTAAGAGAACCGTATCAAAAATCACTGCATTACCTTCTTTGTTTCTATACAAATTCTCTACAAGTATTTCATCCATAACACCTCCTTCACGAGACCAACGGTTATTGTTTCCCATATGAGATGTTGCTCCTAAAATCCAAAGGCGAACTTCGGAAGACGCATTCCCTCCTAAAACAGGTCTGTCTTGAACCAATACGGTTTTCACTCCTTTTCTTGCAGCCGTTATGGAAGCACAAACTCCTGCGGTTCCTCCTCCTACAACAACAAATTCTGCATTTATTAATTTAGACTTGTTAGCTCTTATACTTTTATTAAATGATTCTTTAATCATGTATTTTTTACGCTATTAAAATTTTAATTTCTTGTTTTATTTACTACATAAAGTCCCAACAATAAAACCCCAATCCCCATACCTCCTACAAGCATTTGGGCTGACTGACCAATGAAAGACAATATTAGGATTAGCAAACCTGTTGATGCAACACCAATACCAATAACTCGTGTTCCTTTTTTATTGCTACCATCAGATGCTTCTTTAGGTTCTCCTTGTTTCTTTAATCTTAATACTTCATACGCATCATAATCGGAAGTATTATTAGCAGTATACTTTAAAACCAGCTCTAAAATCATTAAAAACAGTATTGGTATTCCCATACCAACAACCATTTCCATAGCCCTGCCTAAGGTTATCCCTAATAATTCCGGTGCAAAAAATTTAAAAAAGGCATTGATTACCAACGACACTATGGTTACTGTTAAAACAGTTTTTCCTGTTTGCCTTTTCGAAAACAATGCCCATAATGGCGGTAAAAACATAGCACCTCCTGTTAGAGCGGCTAAACTCATAACCACTTCAACAATACCTCCCAATAAGGGTACTAATAAGGCAATAATAATAGTTATTACACCCAACGAAATAGTAGCTATTCTGGCTATCCTCACTAATTTTTTATCACTTGTTTTTGGAAATAAATTTTTATAAATATCATTGGTCAATACTCCTGCTGAGATATTTAATGTTGTGTTAACCGAACTTGAGGTAGCAAATACCATACCTCCTAGCATTAAACCAAGCATCCCCAAAGGAAGCACTTCTTTACACATTAATAAATATGCACCTTCATCGGCTAACTCACCAAGATCAGGGTTTAACACTCTGTAAATCATAGGTGGTATCATCCAAATTAAAGGACTTATGGTATAAAGTGCTCCGAATAACCAGCCTACTTTTTTAGCATCTTTTGGAGTAGCAACACTTGTGTAACGTTGTACATAGGCCCAGTTTCCTGCAATGAAAAACAAATTATAGAGGCCAAAGGCTATCATAAACACCCAAGAATATTCTTCGTTTGTAAATTCAAAAAAACGTTCAGGAGCTTGAGTAATGAAATTATCTAATCCTCCTATTTTATCGAAGGATAAAGGCACTACAATTAAGACAGCTGCTGTTAATACTATAAACTGTAAAACATCGGTTACAATTACTGCCCATAAACCACCAACTGCGGTATATATTAAAATAAGTACTCCTAATACAATAACACTTGTAGATATTGGAATACCTGTAGAAACCTCAACAATTTTAGCAACTGGATACAAAAACGCACCAGTAGTAAAAATGGATATCAATAAAAAGATATAGGTATAGGTTTTTTGAGTTGATTTCCCAAGTCTATCTGTTATAAACTCTGCTGCCGTCAACGCTTTCGTTTTTTGCCATTTAGGTGCAATAAAGAAGCCTATAATGACGCCAGCAATACACATGGTCCATTGAATGGTAACCGCCACCCAGCCACTAGAATATGCAATGGAGCCCCACACGACGAAAGTACCTGCGGAAAAGAAACTCATAAACAAAGAAAGACCACTCATCCACCATGGCAAAGCACCTCCTGCAGCAAAATAAGATTTCATATTCTTACCTGCTTTAGAGAAACTCATTCCACAGATAAAAACCAACAGTGTGAAGACTATGATTACGGTAATATCAATATTTGACATAGAAGCTTAATTTAGTAAGTTCTAGCAAGTAACTTGAAATATCTTAAATGGACAACTAAATGCCCAAATACAACTTCGGAAACGTTTCCATTTTTCCGGAAACGTTTCCGGAAATAGCAATATAAATTGTATTTTGGTCCATGTTTTTAAAATTTTAGCCACTTACAAATGAAACATGTTACCATTAAGGATGTTGCAAAAAAGTTAAATGTTTCTATTTCTTCAGTATCTAGAGCTCTAAATAATAAGCCCGATATAAAAAAGGAAACTCGTGAGTTAATATTAAAAACTGCGGAAGACATGGGTTATACCCCAAACCCAATCGCAAAACATTTGAGTGAAAGGAAATCTTATATTATTGGGGCAGTAGTTCCAGAATTAATGAGTGAATATTTTTCACAGGTTGTTATAGCACTTCAAGATTTTTTATCATCTAATGGCTATCAGTTGATTGTCATGCATTCTGACGAAAATCCAGAGTTGGAATTAAAAAATGTGAAGACCTTAATACGCAATATGGTTGACGGGCTAATTATTGCACCAGTAGTAGGCAACATGAACAAGTCTTTTTATTTAGAAAAACAAAAGCAAGATTTCCCTATAGTTTTTATGAGCCGAGTAAGCAGCTCTTACCCTGCTTCAAAAGTAATCTTCAACAATACAAAATGGAGCTTTTTTGCTACCGAACACCTCATCCGACAGAATTACAAAAAAATTTATCACTTGTCCGGTTACAAAGGGATGAGCGTTACAAAAGAAAGAGTTTACGGCTTTGAAAAGGCGTTAAAAAAACATAAAATTCCTAAAGAAAGGTATAAAATTATTGAAACAGGATTAAATGCTGAGGAAGGTATGGAAGCTATTGAAGATTTAATTTTTAATCATGATTTGCCTGATGCCTTTTTTTGTGTAAACGATATGGTAGCTCTCGGTGCGATAAAAAAATTAAAAGAAAACGGTTATAAGGTTCCAGAGGATGTTGCTTTTATAGGCTTCACCGAAACTCTAATGGCAGAGTTAGTAACGCCACAATTAAGTAGTGTTAAACAACCCACTTATAAAATGGCAGAAACAGCTGGTAAACTCTTGTTGGAAATCATAAATGATAATACCACCGAAGTAAAAACGGTTGTTTTAAATGGTGAACTAAATATTAGAAACTCTTCTATAAATCCAAAAAGCAACATCCTCTAAGCTGTTTATGGCAACTAAACATAGAGGGCATAAGTAAACAAAATTTTATTTGACTAAACTATTTGACTTTTAGCAAAGTAGAAACTGGTTTTGATGCTCCCAAATCTATGCTTCGTTGAGAGGGTAATGCATCTCCAACATAAATGGTGTATTTCCCTTTTCTTAAAACCGTTTTACCTGCTTCATTAAACTGATTGAAGGTTGCTTTATTTAATTCAAAACGTATTGTTTTAGTTTCCCCAGATTTTAAATACACTCTTTTAAATGCTTTTAAATCGAAAATAGGATCTTGTGTTCCTGCTAATGGTGAACTTATATAAAGTTGTACCACATTTTCAGCATCGTAATCTCCTGTATTAGTAACCTCAACTGAAACATTATACGTTTTGTCAACAGTCAAGTTTTTATATTCAAATGTTGTGTATGATAACCCAAAACCAAAAGGGTATAGTGGTTCCTCAGTCATATATTTATACGTTCTTCCCTTCATATTATAGTCTTCATAGGCCGGCAATTGTTCAACTGATTTTGGGAATGTTATAGGTAATTTTCCTGATGGTGATATATCTCCAAAAAGAATATTGGCTAAAGCTGTACCTCCTTCTTCTCCAGGATACCATGCAAAAACAACAGCATCAACTAGGTCATGAAGTTCGGGAATAGCAATAGGGCTTCCTCCTGTTAATACTAAAACAAGTGGTTTTTTAGATTTTTTTCGCATCTTCTTAATAAAGTTGATTTGATTTTCTGGAAGTTTCAAATCTTTCTTATCGCCTTTAAAGGTTGATGCTAAAGCTTCTCCTTCTTCACCTTCAAATAAACCAGAAATACCCATAACAGCAATGGTCACATCGGCTTTTGCGGCATTGCCAGTTGCCCAATCAATTGGGTTTAAATTTTCTCTAAACGGTAAAACGCCATATTTATAATTAATACTAGTTCCTGCACTTACCTTGCTTACTATACCATCTAAAATGGTTTGAGAACTGCCTGTTAAACCGTAATAATTACCTAATAAAACTTCTTCGCTAGATGCATTAGGCCCCACGACATAAACTGTTCTAGTGTCCTTTTTAAGCGGGAGTAAATTATTTTTATTTTTTAGCAGAACAATAGACTTTTCTGCCACTTCTTTTGCTAAAGCTCTGTGTTTTTCAGAATTTACAACCTCGGCTGTTATATTGTCATAAGGATTGGTTCCAATAGGATCAAACATTCCTAATTTAAAACGGGTTAAAAGACTTTCCTTTAGTCTTAAATCGATTAATTCTTCTGTTATTAATTTCTGTTCTAAAGATTTTTTTAAAACTTTATATACATTTCCGCAGTTAATATTTGTACCATTTATTAGCGCTAAAGCTGCCGATTCTTCTGGTGTTTTTGTGACTTTATGAAACTTATGGAAATCACTTATAGCACCGCAATCAGATACAATGTAGCCTTTAAAACCCCATTGGTCTCTTAAAATATCTTGTAATAAATATGGGCTTCCGCTACAAACTTCTCCCAAAGTACGGTTATACGCTCCCATTACCCCCTCAACATTTGCGTCCTGTACCAAAGCTTTAAACGCTGGTAAATAGGTTTCAAAAAGGTCTTTTTTATTAACCACGGCATTAAATTCGTGTCTCAACTCCTCTGGTCCCGAATGTACCGCATAATGCTTTGCGCAAGCTGCTGCTTTCATATAATCAGGATTGTTACCTTGTAAGCCTTTTACAAAACTCACACCTATTTTACTGGTTAAAAAAGGGTCTTCTCCATAGGTTTCTTGACCACGCCCCCAACGCGCATCCCTAAAAATATTAACATTAGGAGACCAAAAAGTTAGGCCAGCATACCTACTACGATTATTAAGTTTAATAGCTTCGTTATATTTCGCTCTAGCTTCATCTGAAATAGCGGTACCAACTTTAAGAATAAGTGCTTCATCAAAAGTTGCTCCAAAAGCAATAGCTTGGGGAAACACTGTGGCTCTTCCATTTCTGGCAACACCATGTAAGGCTTCATTCCACCAATTGTATTCTGGTATATTTAAGCGTTCTATAGGCGGACAAACATCTAACAATTGTGATGTTTTTTCTTCTAAAGTCATCGCTTCTATTAGATAATCTATGCGCTCATTATGGCTTAAAGAGGTATCAAGCCATTTTTGCGTAGCGCTTTGACTAAAACTAAAAACGGGTAATAAAACGAGTGTTAATATGAACTTAAATATTTTCATTTAATTTTTAAAATTATTATTTGTTAGCTGTTTAATTTTTAGGCTGATGGAGTTTACCTGCTTTATTTTGATGAGCGTTCTCCTTTTTGAGCCTTATCTATATAATATTGTCTATTTTTCTCTTCTTTTATAACATTTTTAATATGCGGATCTGACCATAGGGGCACTATATTATTTGCATCCCAAGCATCATACTGCCTTTTTAAGTCATCTACAATTTCTGGATGATTTGCGGCTATATTATTATGCTCATATGGGTCTTTTTCAATATCAAAAAGTAAATACTGCTTCTTATAATATGAATAAATCAATTTATAATTTGTACTTCTAATTGCATAGCCCTTACCTCCTGAATATCGCCAAAACATCGGTCGATCTTCGATTTTCTTATTTTCTGATTCTAAATATGGAAGTAAATTTATACCATCTAATTTTTTATTCTTTGGTTTTTTAATATTAGCTGCCGCCAAAATAGTAGGGTAAATATCCAAGGCAATAATAGGCTGTTTAAATGTTCTATTTCCCTTTATTTTATCTGGCCAAGAAATTACAAACGGTTCACGAATCCCGCCTTCAAACAACATGCCCTTATGTCCTCTAAATGGCGCACTACTTGCGCCATGTACATGGCCACCGTTATCGCTGTAAAAAAAGATGATCGTATTTTCATACTCGCCCGTATCTTTTAGTTTTTGAATTACTTTTCCAATTCCAGCATCCATTCCAACCACCATTGCTGCATATGCAGCACGTTTACCATCTTCTATATGCTTTACTTTCTTGGTATATGCTTTAGTAGCTTGTATTGGTGCATGTGGTGCATTATAAGCTAAATACATAAAGAAAGGTTTTTTGCTTTTGGAGTAGGTATCAATGTATTTTACAGCTTCATTGGAAAAATCGTCTGTAAGATATGATAACTCGTTAGCTGGAACAGGAACGCCATCGCGTAATACTCCTAACATCTCATTCTTACCATTTAAATTGCCCCAATAATCAAATCCTCCATCTGTAAATCCATACCAATCATCAAATCCTCTATTTGAAGGCCAATACTTCTTAGCATTTCCCAGATGCCACTTTCCTATAGCACAAGTTCTATATTTATGTTTTTGCAATAACTCAGATATGATCAACTCATTTAAAGGTAAACCCAATGAACTATTTTCATTATCATCTATTGGATTATTTTCATGACCAAATTGCTGTTGATAGCGACCTGACACCAATCCTGCTCTACTCGGGCTACAGTATGGATGTGTTGAATAACCTTGGCTAAATACAACACCATCTTCGGCCAAAAGGTTTAAATTTGGTGTTGGTATATCTGTACCTCCATTAAAACCAACATCACCCCATCCTTGATCATCTGAAAGAATGATGATAATGTTAGGTTGTTTACCGTTCGCATCTTGTGCTTGAACAGATATATAGATAAAACAAGCTAAAAAAATTAATAGTCCCTTCACAAGTTTCATATTCTCTATTTTATTAATACTTATGGTTTTTAACTGAATATTCTTTATTTAGTTGTAATAGTTATTTTACTTGATTTTAAAGACTTAGACTTAGCTGTTAAAGTGATTTGTCCTGCTTTCTTAGATGATTTTATAATAGCTAAACACATACCGCTAAACGCTTTTCTATGATTCGCTTGAAACGACTCTACACTTGTTTGGTTTCCATTATCTACTGCAATTAACTTACCGGCACCACTTACTGAAAAATTAACCAAATTATCAGCCATTGGACATAAATTCCCGTTTTTATCTTCTATTCTAACCGTTACATAAGCTAAATCTTCTCCATCGGCATTGATTTCTTTTCGGTCAACAGACACACTTACTTTAGCTGGTTTACCTGC
Organism: Flavivirga abyssicola; assembly: GCF_030540775.2. Classification (GTDB taxonomy): domain Bacteria; phylum Bacteroidota; class Bacteroidia; order Flavobacteriales; family Flavobacteriaceae; genus Flavivirga; species Flavivirga abyssicola. The sequence goes on from NZ_CP141266.1 coordinate 510,625, forward strand.
TGTATATATTTGTTCTTCTTGTACTGGTTTTCCATCTTTATATCCCACTACTTTAATATTTCCAGCTTTGTAAGGCACATTCCATGACAGTCTGTATTTAGATTGAAACGTAGTACCCTCATAATCATTAAAACTAACCAAAAGCTCTGTTAAGTCTTTACCCTTAACCTTTTTCCCCATAGATTTTCCATTCACAAAAAGTTCCGCAGAATCACAATTTGTATAGCAATACACAGGAATATCTTCGCCTTCCATACCTTTCCAATTCCAATGAGGTAATAAGTGTATCATGGGCTCTGTTGTCCATTGACTTTGATATAAAAAGAATCTATCTTTAGGAAACCCACATAAATCTACTGCCCCAAAATAAGAACTATGAGATGGCCAATCGTCATTCCAATAGCCATTAGTAGAATTATCTCTTCCTCCGTAAGGTGTTGGTTCTCCTAAATAATCGAATCCTGTCCAAATAAATTCGCCCATAACATGCGGATTTTGTTCTTGAAAATGAAACTCAACATCTGGTGGATATGCCCAAACAGGACCTATCAAATCATAACTGGTTACATGCTTTGATTCATGCGTTTTATATTTTTCTATTGGTAAGTGATAAACACCACGACTACTCGTACAACTAGAAGTTTCGGTAGCTACAATTGGCATTTCTGGATAATTATTTCTTACATCAACATAATGTGTTGGTTTGTAATTCATACCAGCAATATCAACTTGTTGCGCCATATTATTATCATAAGGCCCAGAATAATGGTTAAACCCAGCCGAAGTTGGTCTTGTTGGATCTGTTTCTTTGCAATATTCATTTAATCGTTTTGCTACTCTCCAACCATTTTTCTTATCCTTCTGTTCTATGATTTCGTTACCTATACTCCACATTACTATGGATGGATGATTTCTGTCTCTTTTAATCATATCCTTTAAATCTCGCTCTCCCCATTCATCAAAAAACAAGTTATATCCGTTAGGTACTTTTTCCATTTTCCAAACATCAAAAGCCTCATCTTGAACCATCAGCCCTAATTCATCGCAAAGCTCTAAAAGTTCTCTTGATGGTGGATTATGACTAGTACGAATGGCATTAACCCCCATACTTTTCATAATTTGTAATTTTCTTTCATCTGCTCGACGGTAAACCGCAGCTCCTAATGCGCCATTATCGTGATGTAGACAAACGCCATTGAAGCGTACTGGTTTATCATTTAAGAAAAAACCATCTTTAGTATATCTAATAGACCTTAACCCAATACGACTTTTATAAGTATCTACTACATTACCATCTGTTGTTACTGTAGTAATAACATGGTATAGATTAGGTGTTTCAGTGTCCCAGCGTTGTGGGTTTTTTATGCTACAAAACAAAGCTGATTTAGCGGAATTGTTTGCTGGAATTGAAATTATTTCATCAATGGAAGCCACTAATTTTCCTTCTGGCGAAACGTATTCATGCTTTACTTTTGCATCAACTGGCACATTACTTTTATTAACTACCGTAGTTTCATTTTGCACTACAGCCAAATCTTTAGTTACCGTAGGTGTTGTAATATAGGTTCCCCATTGTCCTACATGCACTTTGTTATCAATTTTTAACCAAACAGAACGGTATATGCCTGCACCGGGATACCAACGTGTAGATAAGTCTTCTGGACGTAATCTAACGGCTATAACATTATCAGATCCATCATATTTTAAATGTTTACTGATGTCATATTCAAAACCAATATATCCAAAGGGTCTATTACCAATAAATTGCCCATTTACCCAAACGTGAGCATTGTACATAGCGCCTTCAAACTCAATACGCACTACCTTACCTTGTGCTTCTGCATCCACTTTAAAATGTTTACGGTACCAGCCTGTTCCATGAAATGGCAACCCTCCTGAACGCGCATTGTATTTAACATCAAAAGGCCCTTCTATCGCCCAATCATGGGGAAGGTTTAAATTCCTCCAATTTGAGTCATTAAATTTAGGTGCTTCTGCCCCTTCTGCTTCAGCATTGTAGAATTTCCAAGATGCATTAAAATTTATGTCTTGGGCCTGGGTTTCTGAATAGCTCAAAATAAAAATGGCTAGACATAGAAAAATATTAAATTTCTTCATATTGATTTTATACTATTAATTTAGTTATGGTTACCTATAGGTGTTTTGTTATCTCTTGTTTGGTTATATTTTTTTAACAACGATGCTACTTTATCTTTATATTTCGCATCATTTATAAAGTTAAATTCCTCATTTTCTGAGATATTGTCTTTTAAATTGAATAATGCAACAGGTGTTCTTACTGTATCGGTTTTATCTTTCTTATCAAATTGAATAATGAGCTTCCATTCGTTTTCAATAATCATGGCTTCTCTTTCAGCACCTCCCTGAATCATAAGATATGGATGCGGATTTGCATTTGTATCGCCTTTTAAAACGGATAATAAATTAGACGAATCTTCGGCTTGTCCTTTAGGGATTTCCTGTTCTGTTATTCCCGCTAAGGTAGCCAGAATATCTAAGCCTAATATAGGTTTAGAAGATATTTGATTGGACTCTATTTTACCTGGCCAAACAGCAATGAATGGTACTCTTTGTCCGCCTTCATAAGGGTCGTTTTTCTTCCCCCTATAAATATCACTTGGTTTATGACCTGATTGTCTTGTTTTCTTATTACCGTATAGACCACCATTATCTGAAGTAAAAATAAACACCGTGTTCTCATAAACACCTTGCTTTTTCAACTCTTGGATCATCATACCTATTTGCACATCTAATTCCTTAATCATATCCATATGGCTGGACGGTGTAGTACCTGCAATTTGTATACCATTCAGTTCTTTAGGTGGGTTATGGGGCAAATGCACCGCTTGCGAACAGTAATAAATAAAGAATGGTTTTTCTTTTTTGGAAAGCTCTGCAATATGATTTGTTGTTTTATTGATTAATAATGGCCCTATTAAGCTAGGATGCCAATTAGAGTCACCTAGCCCTTCTTTTTTATTCAAAACAACTCCTTTCTTTAACATTTCTGCCTTCGTAATGTGTGTTACTTCAGAATCTTTTCCTAAAGGAAACCACTTACTATTTTCATAAACAGCATATGGTACATTTTGAATCCCTGATGGTAATGAAAAACTGTAATCAAATCCATTTTGTTGAGGGCCTCCTGCTACAATTTTAGTAATATCGACATTTAAACTTAACTTACCCTTTTCAACAAATATTGCATTTGGATCATCTAGCTTTTTAAAACTGGTTCCCATGTGCCATTTTCCAAAAAATGCTGTGTTGTAATTAGCATTTTTCATGAGTTTTCCTAAAGTTATCTGCTCTGGTGTAAAGACCGATTTTGCGTAACCCGACCAAACACCCCATGGTACAGGACTTCTATAATTACAATTGCCTGTCATAATACCATACCTAGATGTGGCACATAAAGCAGCAGGTGCGTGTGCATTTGTAAAAATCATACCTTGCTCTGCTAGGTTATCAATATGTGGGGTTTCTAAAATTACCTTCCCTTTACTCAAATTTCGATAAAAAGATATATCACCTACACCAATATCATCTGCCAGAACTACAATAACATTGGGTTTATCTGTTTTGTTTTTTCTGATTTGCGAATACGACATAGTGATCATTCCGCAAATCATAAAAACTAATAATGTTTTAACTTTATGTATGGTTTTCATTGTCATCTTTAAAAAAAATAAAATGATTCGTTTAATACTTTGCCAATTTTCCTGTTTTAAATAAAGACTTATCAGCATTGGTTACCTTATACAAATATATTCCTTGATTTAGAGACGATATAGAATATTTATCTGTTGACAGTCCTTTATATTCTTTTACTAATTGACCTTGTAATGAATAAATTTTTAATTCAATCTTACCATGTAACCCTTTAATATTTATAGTCTTTTTTGCTGGGTTTGGGTATACTCTAATGTCGTCTTTTGGGTGTGAGTTATCTCCAACACTTAAATTAGGGTTAGGATCTACGGCTACATACCAACCACTTCCTCTTGTTGAAGCATAATATTTTCCTGGTATAAAATAATCTATGGCAATATCATTAACCCTATCAGATTGTCCGTTACCTTTGTTTATCTTAATCCAAGTAGCACCTGCATCTTTAGATAAATAAGTTCCTGCATTTTTAAAGTTTATAGTAGCATTGGCTAAGGTAGAAACCAAAATGGTTCTTGTATCATATTTTGCGACTTCTACACGATTTGTCCATGGATGATCAAAAACTTTAGTCCAGGATGCCATACCGTCATTACTTACCCAAAGGCCACCATCGTTAGCACTTACATTTTTATAACCAGCAGTAATATATACTTTACCACTACCATCAAAGTGAATATCGTTAATTCCAGATGATTTGGATATTGATGTTGTTGAAGCTACTTCTGACCAAGTTTCGCCTTTATCAATAGATTTATATAACCCTCCATTATTACCAATTACTGTTGCATATAAAATACTGGTAGAACTGGGGTCAAAAACCAATCTAGACACATCTAATGAAGCCGGTAAGCCTGTATTAGGTTGTGTCCAAGTGACACCGCCATCTGTAGATTTATGTATGCCCCATCCGGTAACACTATCTCCTACCCATTCTAAATCTAAAGTTGATCTAGGTACACAGAAATACATTGTATCAGGGGTATCTTTATCAATCATAAAACTCAATTGATGTACTGATTTATCGCCTCCGCCAGCTGGTTCTGGCCAAGGTTGTGGCAACGGTGTCCCGATACTGCTCCATGTTTCTCCGCTATCTGTAGATTTCAGCACTTGTCCTTGTTTTGCCTGCCTGAAAAAAGTAGCATACCAAATTGTAGGGTCGTTAGGATGAACCACTACGGAGCTTACAGAATGCTCCGAATCTACCAATTCTACAACCCGAGCACCTTGAGCTCCAGCACGAACATTGTCACCTTCATCATTTGTAATCCACAAACTGTTTTCTCCCGATGGACAAAACACCGCATTTGGAATACTCATGGTTTGATAAAATCCATGCCCTGGTACATTGCTATTTCCTGCACCTACCCAGCTTTCAGAATTTGCTGTGGTTTCTTCATCGTCTATATCAATCCAGTTTGCACCTTTATCATAAGACACAAATCCAATTTTTGCCATTTGGGTATATAATACGGTACCATCTGCATTAAACTTTATAAAGTTTGACCCTTTTCGTTCGTACACATCTCTATTTAACCAATCACTCTTATATTTAAACGACACATTAGTACCCATAGGATTGCTTCTTAATGCCCAATATGCATTATCTGTACCATTATTCCAGTTTTTACCATTTCGTAATGTCACAAACCAATTTGTTCCGCCATTTGTAGTACGCCATATTTGTCCCGGCATAAAATTGTTTTTTGAAGCATTGGAGTAATTATTGATAAGATAAATATTATTAACATCGTTAGGGTCAACCGTTATCATATTGAAACGCTGAGTGATACTTGTTGGTAGGTTTGGATATGTTGTTTCTGCTTCAGCATTTGAACTTAACCCAAAATAATGCGCTATAGTTGTATAATAGCTTTTTTTAATTTGTGCGTTGTTTTTAAAGTAATCTAGATTAATAGCTAGATTGCCACTAATATCTGTCCAGGTTTCACCTTTATCGGTACTTTTAAATATGCCTCCTGCATCATCTTCAACAGTGGTTCCGTTAGCTTTCCATGTAATATTACTTAAAGCATAAAGCGTTATGGCATTTGTATTTTTATCATGATGCATGGCCATAGAACGAATCATATCATGATCGATACCATTAGACTTTAACGTCCATGTTGCTCCTCCATCTGTACTTTTATAAAATCCATAATTACTACCTGCATATACGATGTTACTCTCAACAGGATCAACAAGTATGGTTTCAAACTCTGCATTTGCATTTATACCTGTATTAGACAAACTCCAAGTATTACCCTTGTCTGTACTTTTCCAAATTCTTCCATTGGCATTAGGGTCTATATGAGTCCCTTTAGGAGCAGACTGCGGATATAGTATACGGCTGTAATCCCGCATTCTACCAGCTGACAAAAACCAGATATTATCATCAGACGGATCTACAGCAACACATGATAGGAAATTGTTTCCAATAACACCACTAGTTGATAATTGTGGGGTCCATGTTTTTCCTTTGTCTGTTGTTACATATAACTCGCCTTTACGTTTTCCTGTAGAAAAACCATAATTTGGGTTTTGTCTGGAAAAATCCAGTACATACATCTCTACGGCTCCACGTAACCCAGATTTATGATTAGGTCCGTCTTCATTTAAAATAGCTTCATAGGTAAATCCGCGGTCTGTTGATCTATAACTGTTTCCCATGTTAGGGCTCGTATAAACAACATCAGGATCTGTTGGATGTGTATACAATGAATTATTATTACCACTCATCCCAGGACCAAATTGCACCCATTTAATAGATGCATCTGAAGCTACATCGGTGGTTTTTATTAAATCAAAAAAATCTGGCACGACTTTCTCTATTGAAAAATCATCAAAATAAAATTCTCCCGTACCAGTACTGGATGGACGCATAGAAAATAATACATACCCCGATGTATCATCAATATTTGATGTAAAATCGAATGAAACTTCTTGCCATGATGTATTAGATAGCGAGAAATTATATTGCATGATTTTTACACCATTACCATCAAACACTTTAATATTTGGTGTATTATTATCTCCAGGAACAATAGCTCTATATTGGAAGGATATTTTATAAGTTTCCCCGTTTTCCCAGGCTATATTTTTTGATATAAGGTTTCCCTTGTGATCTGTATTAGAAAAACTCATTTGAAACCCATAATCCCCAGTGTTTTTAGAAACGGTATTACGCTGAAAAACAGGTAAACCATTTTCAAAAGTAGAACCCCATTCAGTGTCTACAGGAGCTTCAAACCCAGCACTAAAATTTTGTGCATTACCAATAAAGGGCAACATTATTATTGCTAAGGATATTTTTAGTAAATACATAGTCATTTTTTTAATAAAGTTAAGTTATGTTTAAATCGTAAAGGTCATTTCAGAAACATGGATACCACTATATCAAATTCAGCGAAAAGCAGATATGTTCACAACCATTTATTTTTCTTTTTTTATGTTTTTAATGCCCTCCTTTAGGGTGGCTATCATTTGTGTACCTTAAAACTTTTGGTGCTTCGGTGCCCCTAGCCATGGTTATTTTCTCTTTCCACGCCTTTTTTAAAGTATTTAATACCCTCTCATAATCTTTATTATCTACAAGATTCTTTAGCTCATTCGGATCTTCCTTTAAGTTATATAATTCTTCATATACAGGTTCTTCTCCTTGTAAAGGCGACTCGATATAATCTCTATAAACAGCTATAGCAGGATCGTGAACTGCGTATAACATTTTCGTCACATCAATACCAAGGGTTTTAGCTGCTTTAATATTTTTTGATGCAGGAAACGTTGTATTTTTATAGTAACGTATATATTTCCATTCTTTATCTTGAACCGCTTCGCATCTAGGGTTACCAAACTGTGTAGACCATAGGTTTTCTGTAAAAAGATAGTCTCTAACATTTTCATCCCCTCCTTCTACTAAATGAGATATATTTTGCCCTTGGAAACTTGAAGGCTGATCAATCCCAGCATAGGCCAACATTGTAGGCGCAACATCTATACTTTGCACCAAAGCATCAGATGTAACGCCTCTATATTTTCGTTTTACTTTAGGATTCATAATAATCATAGGGACATGAGTTGTTTTCTCGTAGCATAATGACTTTCCTCCAAGACCTTGTTCTCCCATAAACAATCCATGATCTGAAGTAAATATGATAATGGTATTCTTATCTATTTTTAAATCTTTTAATTTCTTTCTTAAATTTCCTACTAAACGATCAATGCCTGTCATAGCCTGAAGTTGACGCGTGTAACGTTCTCTAAAGCTTTCTGGAGTATCTACATAATTATAAATATTTTGTCTATCTTCTACTCGCAGCAAATCTGCTGGTAATTTAGGCATTTTAATATCGGCTTTCGCTATATAGTTTTCCGGCAATGGCATCTCTAAATCCCGATACAGGGTTTTGTAAATATCCTCATCTGTTTCCCGCATTTCCATAGATCTTGTACCTGCTCCATGTGGTAAATTAAAATTAATGGACAACATGAATGGTTTATCTTCTGGACGTTCATCTAAAAAGTGAACAGCACCTTTTAATCGTCTTTCATTATTATCGATAAAATCGTTAACTCCTTCATTTATTACTTCAACTTGGGTGCTTGCTTTGGCATCTTTAAAAATCTCGTGTCTTTCCTTTGGATAAAAACCAATATGGCCATGACCAGCGTACCAATAGTCAAAACTTTTTTCCATAACGCCACTAATATATCCTCCATTACCAATTGGTGCATGGTTTTTACCAATCCAACCCGTATAATAACCCGCTTTTCTCATAACCATGGGATACGATTGTTCCCATGCTTCATCCGAAACACTTGTGCCCGAATTAAAATTCACACCATGTTTACGTTCGTATTGACTTAACAAAATAGAAATTCTACTGGGCGTACAAATGGCACTGGTAATATGTGCATTTGTAAAACGGATCCCATCTGTCGCCAATCTATCTATATTTGGTGTTTGAACAATAGGATTTCCTTCACACCCCAACATACCAAAAGATTGGTCGTCGGTAAGAATAAAAATAATATTAGGACGTTCTTGCGAATGCAATTTTAAAATCGACAACCCAAAAATAACGATTGCCAAAGACGCAAATGCAGCTGCCTTAATTTTTTTCATAATCTAAGTTCCGTATTAAGAGTTTTAAAACTGATTTTTTTACACAACTTCTTGTGGAGATATTTCAGCATATCAAAAATATCCAAAATTGCCAGGCTATTTTATACCGTACGTTTTTATTATTATAACATATGTTCTAAAATCACTTCCAAACCGTGTTTTACTAACAATATTTTAAGTGTATGTTACTTAAATTACTTCATTAGGCATCCTTATTTATTGTTTTTGAATCTGGCATATAAGTAGGTGAAATAGAATGTATAATGGCATTTAGTTAAATTGTTTTGTTCTAAACGACTCGTTCAAATCTGTTACGCAATATCAAAAAATAAATCATTTGTAGCCTTAATGAAAACATTTAACACATAAAAACAATAGTTAAAAATCGAAATTTGTGTAACAGAATTATTCAATTTTTATAAATACTAAAAATACTATCTATAATATGTCCTCAAAAACACAGGTTCTTTTTTTATCAATTGCTTTATTGCTAATGGTTTCATGTAAATCTAAAGATGAACAAGAGCAAACTGGAACTCCTAATGATAAAGAACAAGTGTTTGACCCTAATTGGGAGTCCATAAAGAAACACTACAAAGATCCTGAATGGTTTAATAATCAAAAATTTGGAATTTTCATCCATTGGGGAGCTTATTCAGTGCCAGCATATGGTTCAGAATGGTATCCAAGGCAAATGTATATGGACACTGCTACTTTTACTGCAAGACTTGACTTAAAAAAGGAAGGTCCTAATGATACTTACTTACATCATAAAAAAACTTGGGGAGACCAGAAAGAGTTTGGCTATAAAGACCTTATCCCCATGTTTAAAGGTGAAAAATTCAATGCTTCAGAATGGATTGATTTATTTAAAAAATCTGGAGCAAAGTATGTAGTGCCTGTTGCTGACCACCATGATGGATTTGCTATGTACAAATCTAACACCACACGGTGGAATGCCTTCGATATGGGACCAAAACGCGATGTTTTAGGAGAACTATTCAAAGAAGGAAGATCACAAGGGTTAATTATGGGAGCTTCATCTCATTTTGCCTTCAACTGGTCTTTTTACAATAAGAAAGACCATTTTGATACCACAGACCCAGAGTATGCTGATTTATATTCCTCCAAAGGAAAAGATTTGAGAGAACCTGTTTCTGAAAAATTCAAACAGCGTTGGCTAGAGCGAACTATTGACTTAATTGACAACTACCAACCCGATATTCTTTGGTTCGACTTTTATGTAGATATCCCTGATTTTGCTGAGGTAAGACCAAAAATTGCAGCATATTATTATAATAAAGGCATTGAATGGGGTAAAGAAGTGGTTATTAATGATAAAAATTTTAGCCATGAAGCGTTTCCTGAAGGCACTGTTATTTATGATTTAGAAAGAGGCAAATTACCGGGGATTAGAAAATTACCTTGGCAAACAGATACTTCAATAGGCAAAAACTCATGGAGCCATGTTACCAACTGGAAATCTAAAACTACCAATGAGATTATTGATGATTTAGTAGACATTGTTTCAAAAAACGGGAACCTGTTATTAAATGTAGGTCCTAAATCTGATGGTACCATTCCAGATGGTCAACAAAAAATATTACTGCAAATTGGAGATTGGTTAAAAGTTAACGGAGACGCTATTTACGACACAAAGTATTGGAGAGTTTTTGGAGAAGGTCCTACCAAAGTAAAAAACGGTCATCATTCTGAAGGAAAAAACAAGGCGTTTACAGGTCAAGATATTCGCTTTACCCAAAAAGGAAACAAACTGTATGCCGTGCTTATGGCCTGGCCTAAGAACGGTAGTGTGCTCATAAAATCCATTACACATGACGACCACGTAAGCGGCATAAAAATGCTAGGAAGTGAAGCAGACATTAATTGGTCTCAAAATGATGTTGGCTTGTTGGTAGAGATGCCTAAAGACAAACCTGGAGAGTATGCTTATGTACTTGAGTTAACATTGTAAAAGTATAAACATTAATGATTAGTAGTTAGTTAATTATTTGAATTAGTTTTTATAAAGGCGTATCCTAAAAAGATACGCCTTTGTTATTTTTAAAAATTAGATTGTTTTTTAGCTAATCAACCATTTCTAAAGTAATCCAACCTATATTAAATAAATGATTTTTCAATCGTTTGTCAATTTCGACAGAGTGAAATATGAGCCTTTCGACTTTAGTTTATACTGAGCGTAGCCGAAGTACTCAAGATAAACTTTCGAGAAAGCTCAGAAGGATGGGGTTTCTCCTCGTTACTCATTCGGAATTGTAAATGTTACCCCATTCGCAGACAAAATAAGTAAGGATTTAATTATCAATATTTTAAAATATTTCAATAAAGAAAGCTAGTCATTCCAAACGCTATCGAAAACAAAATATATTTTGTTTGAAGATATGAAGCGGAGCTTACGAGGAGCAGGCAGGCAGGCAGGAAACCTCATCATGATGAGATATCTCATCACTCATGCTTCGTTCTATCGACATGACGAATACCTATATTTCAAATAATTAACTTGGTTCTTTTGAATATTATTTACATCGAATTGACGTTAATTTATTGAAACTTATAACTCACATTAAGATTATATTGGTCACTAATATCAACTAGATGTTAAAGTTGAAAGCAAATGATAAAGAAAGCCCCCAATTAAACTAGTTTAATTGGGGGCTTTTAAATTATTAAAAGCTGAGCCTTAAGCTTAAGGTCTTACTTCTTTTTCGGCTATTATGAAATCGTCATAATAAACTCTACTTACTCCGGCTGGTACAGGTTGGTATCTTACAATAAAATTACCTGTTGTACTTTGTACAAATTCAGCAATCTGAATATCTTCCCAAACCTCTCTAGCTTCTCCAACATAATCATCATTTGGAAGTTGGTCACTTGCTATATATGGTTTAGCAAAAGTGGTAGTATGTGCTGTAAAAATGTATCTTTTTGCCGTCCAAACATATGTTTTTCCTGCTTCAAATGGATAGGTTCCTGAAGATCTTAAATCAGGCTTATTCCCGTCTGGAGCTTCTACAAAAGCTACAGCACCAGTATCTGGATTGTTAGCAGGCACTGCTGGATTAGGAAATGTTATGGAAGATGTACCGTTCCCTGAATTATTATTCCATTTAGAGGAATCATCAAAACTACCATCTCCGTTTAAAATATCTCCATTATCCATAATTACCGGAACTCCAGTAAACGCTCCGATAGCTCCACCTCCGATAGCTCGTATATCTCCAGAACCATCATGTCCAACTGTTATAACATCTGGGCGATAAATAGGATCTGTCAAATTAATATTTAAAACCTTATTATCGGTATTATCTATACTAACAGACGCAATAGAAAAACTTATTCCATTAACTAATACTTCAAAACCTTGGGTCGTATCACCTGTAAACGTATCAGGGTCAAAGTCAACATCAAAAGGCACTTGAATCGTTTCATCTCTTAACTCTATAATCGTACCTGTTTGTATTACTGGAGTTACAATATAGTTCGCAACTGCTACATTTGAAAAGGCTTGTAGAGGCCTTTCATCTAATGATTGTAAACCACCGTTCCCATCATATGATATAGTAACTACGTCGGTTTCTTGGATATCAGTCTCTAGGGTTACGATTAAAGTGTTACCAGCAGTATTACTTTTTATCACAGAGTTTATTGTAGCTGGGCTTCCATTCACATTAACTGTAAAAGATGCAACTGGGCTACTACCTATATCTGCAACTATCGAGCTTAATGGAACCTGTATAGTACCGTCTGGCAATTCTTCTACAGATCCTGTTTGCGTAAAAGATTCATCAAGTGCTGTAACATTAAATACCACAGGTATATCAAAAATTTCACTATCCGCTTTAATGGTTTCTGTCCTATCTCTATTAGAAGTCAATTTACCTCTAAAACTTCCTATCTGCTTATTAAAAGTAATTGTATCGATTTTTGTAGTTCCATTAAAAATGTTTATTTCATCATCTTCATTATCCTCTATAGTATGAACTCTCCATCTGGTTGATGTTGGTCTTGCATTATTAGTTGTTTCACTTAAATCTTCAAAAATTAATTTATCATTAAATTTTAAATCAATAGAACTTAAGTTTCTATAGTCTATAGGGTTTCCATCAATGTCTCTTATTGCCATATCTGGTACAATAGTATCATAAACATCTATGGTTAAGGTATATTCATAAACCCATTTGCCATTAATAAGTTCTGTGCGTGTCGTATCAATAATTGTACTCCCAGCAACAGGATCAAATCCAGTATTTAAAATGAATTCAGTATACTCATCAAATTCATTATAAATTGTAATTTTTGCTACTGAATCTGCCTCTTTAAAAAGCACAAGTGCAGTTCGATCATTTGTAATAGTATCACCAGGATTTATGATAAATTCATCAAGGTTAGTTGCATTACCAGGAATTGGCCCTTTTAAGAAAAAAGCTGTTTTAGGAATACGCCATTCGTGGTATGTTGCACCTGAAGATAAATCTAAAAATCCAGAATAATCGTTAACATCTACTTCCTTTGCACCTAGACCTAAGCTACTCGTAAACGCAACATCCACAAACTCATTTGGTGGAACAAATTCATCATCGTCACAACTGCTTACTATAAAAAGCAATAATATTACTTTAAAAAGATTTTTTATATTTTTCATTTTTCTTGTTTTATTTTGTTTAAAGATTATTGATCTACAATATCATTCCAGTTTAAATTGGCATCTATTTCACTTTGTGGTATTGGTAAATAATCATGGAAATTTGAATTATAATTATTGGCCGCTACAACTTTGTCCTGTATCTCTATTTGCCCCGAAAAGAACTTTACACCCTGCGCATTTGGGTCAAAAGTTTGAGGTAGTTCTCCTGTACGTGTTAAAAAACACTTAAATCGTACACCGTGTTTTCCATTTGTGTTTTTAGGATAATGCCAATAGTCATATGGAACTGATGCCATCTCACTTAATACATTTCCAAAAACACCCCATCTTCTTAAATCTGCAGCTCTGTCTCCTTCTAAAGATAATTCCAAAGGAATTTCTTTAAACCTTAAATGTTCCATTAAATTACTTACAGTTACGACATCACTTCCTGATAAATCTAAATTTATATCATCTACATAAGTGGTCTCTGCGTTATTAAATTCTGCACCGGGATCCGTTGCTTTTCCTAAAAGCATAATATGAGAACGTTTTCTTACTCTGTTTATATAACGTAATGCTTCAGATAAGTCTCCTTTCTCTAACATACATTCGGCATAACTTAAATAGATATCAGCTAACCTAATAACTATTATATTTATATCTGATCTGCCATCAAACTCTGTACTTTCATCTTCTCCAGCACCGCCACCTATAGTATTCCAATGAGTATATTTTTTAAATGTAGCTGTTAAACCTCTTGAATAAGGACGTACACCAGGCACGTTACCAAATTCGCCACCTGGTACACCGTAATATAAATGATCTGGATCATCAACCTGTCCCATAAGGTTTCCCATTCTTAAGCTATAAAGTCGTGTTGCTGGAACTGTCCCATCTATTTCTCCCTGTGCAGTATAAATAGTACGCTCTACATTATTTATAGGATCTGCAGGATCAACCTTCTCTTCTCTATACAATAGTATTAAACGACTACTAGGCATAATTCCACCACTACCAATAATGTGTGTTACGCCTTGAGACACAGCTTCTTCACCATCTGCCAATAAATTTACCCCAGTAGTAACGTTTACTTCGAATATAGATTCAGAATTAAATTCGTCTATACCTGTAAAACATTTCGTTAAATCATCTACCAATTCATAATTATAATTATCTATAACACTTTTAAAATGTAATTCTGCATTTGTAAAATCATTTTCGTATAAATAACTTTTTCCAAGTAATGCATCACATGCACCAGCTGTAATTCGCCCAAGATTATTATTTCCTACATCTAACCATTCAGAATATGTTTTTGGTAGATTTTCCAACCCAAATTGAAGATCTGCTCTGTAAAAATCTTTTATTTTTTGAGATGTTGAAAAGGCTTTCTGGAAATCATCAAAAGTTTCTGGTATAGTTTCTAATAAAGGTACTGAACCGTCATTGAAACTATTATTTAACACGAAGTAAAAATACCCTCTTAAAGCTCTTGCTTGTGCTAAAATTCTCAAGCCTTCTTCTCTCGATGCTTCATTTTGATACCCTGCAGAAACAGTCTCATAGTTTTGAATAACTTGATTGGCTCTAAATACCCCTAAGTACAATGCATTCCATTTATTATTTACATAATCAGTATTTGCCGTATATTCTAGGTCATACATCTGGGTTCCTGTTCTTCCTCTTCTAAAATTTGCTGGCACTGCTAGGTCAGTTCTTACAGATTCTGATTCAATGCCTTGTACATCATTGTCTTTCAAAACACTGTATACTGAAATTAAGCCTGCGTTTAAATCGCCATTATTCTCCCAGAAGTTATTAGATGTCAAAGCATTTGGATTCGTTTGATCTAAAAAATCATCACATGAGTAAAATGATAGTAAAAAGCAAACTACTGGTATAATTCTCCAAATGATGGTTTCATTTGGTTTAACTTTAATGTTTATAATTTTTTTCATTTTCATTTTTTTTAAAATTGAAGTTGTAAACCTGCCTTATATTGTGAACTTATAGGGTATGTACCTCGGTCTATACCTCTTGTACTAAACCCATCATTTCCTACTTCAGGATCAAACCCAGAATAACTTGTTATGGTTATTGGGTTTTGTGCCTGTACATAAAATCTTAATTTATCTATTCCAAACTTTTCAGTTATTTTTTTAGGCAACGAATAGCCTAATGCTACATTTCTTAATCTAATAAAAGACCCATCTTCTAGAAAATAATCCGATGCACCTCTATAAGAAGCACTATTTGTAGTTCCGTTGTAAAATGGAATTTGAGATTCTGTATTTAATATTGTCCATGAATAATAAATATCTCTATGAGTACCCGATTGGTAAGCATATGCTTTACTTCCGTTTAGCACTTCTGCTCCATAAGACCCATACCAGTTCATCGTAAAATCAAATCCTTTATAACTGGCATTAAAATTGAGTCCCATATTAAAATCCTCAGTACCACTTCCTTTGTAAACTTTATCATTTTGATCAATTATACCATTTCCTGAATCTGCAATGCCATCTCCATCAGTATCCTCTGTTAACTGGTCAATATATCTAAATTCTCCTAATGCTGCATTAGGATCTTCAACTCGATTTGTATATTCATCCAATTCTTCTTGGGTATTAATAATGCCGTCTGTTTCTCTTAAGAAAAATGATGCTGCTTCGTGACCTTCAGTAATAACACTTACTAATTCTGGTACCCTTGGTCTATTTGAAATAAAACTATTATTTAAGAATATAATCGGGTTATTAGGGCTTGTTTTAGTTACCTTATTATCATTTTGCGCATAGGTTAATGAGGCATTCCATTTAAAACCCTTTTTACCTTTATGCTTATAATTTAGAGTATATTCTACACCAATATTTCTCATGTTTCCTATGTTTAGAATACTAGTTCTGTTTTGACCAGAAACCCCTGTTGAAGGTGGATTAACAACTCCAAACAATAAATTTTCCTTTTTATTAACATAATAATCGCTAGAAAAAGTTAGTTTTTCTTTAAAAAAACCAAGATCAAAACCAAAATTGGTTCCAATTGTAGATTCCCATTTAACATTAGGGTTCGCAAAACGTGCTTGTGTAGTACCTAAACCAAGAAGTTCGCTACCAGAATTTAAACCTGAAGTGGCATTATTACTTCCAAAAACATAATTCTGCCCTAATTGCACTACAGCCTGATCACTATAAGCTGGAATTCTGTCGTTTCCTGTTTCACCATAACTGGCTCTTATTTTGAAAGAACTTGCCGTACTTTTTAATGGCTCCCAAAACTTTTCATCAGAAACATTCCATCCTCCTGTAACTTGGTAAAAGGTTTCCCATTTATTTGCTGGACTAAAATTTGATGATCCATCTCTACGCACACTAAAGCTGAATAAATATTTCCCATCATAATTATATTGTAGTCTTCCTATTGTCCCTACTCTTGTTAAAGTTAAATCTCTACCATTAGATCGAATAAGGTCGCTACTCGTATATCCATCAAACACAAGAATAGAGGGGTTAGCTTGATCTTGCTTTTGTGCATCAAAATATTCTGAGTTAAACTCTTCAGTAGAAACTGCCCCTAATAAAGAAATATTATGCATACCAAAAGATTTTGTATAGGTCGCAATAAATTCTCCTGTTAATTTATTCGATGTAAGATGTGATGTTCTATTTGAAGATACATCTCCAGGATTTGGCTCAATAAGATCTCCAGCAGTATTATATACATCCAACCTTGGTACAATTCTTATCCCTTTAGTATCTGAAAATGTAGCACCTGCCCTTGTTGTTAATTTTAAGTTTTTTGTTATATCAAAATCAATTTGGATATTACCAGTAGTCCTGGTATTATTTCTATCTTCTTTAGTGTTCAAGTTTCTTGCAACGCCTCCAAAACTACGAATAGGACCTAAACCTCTAGGATCATCCAATTCATCATCAGTAACATCAAAAAGCTCTGTATCACCAAGCGTTATAGGCTGTTGGAATGGTTTATATCGTAAAATTAGATTAAACACACCATTATTAGGAATCACTCTTTGATCTCTTTTAAAGGTTATTCCTGTGGTTACTTTCCATTTACCTTTAGTAAAAATGGTATTAGATCTTACATTAAAACGTTTATATCCTGAATTGATCATAACACCCTCTTGATCAAAATAATTGGCATTGAAGGCATATCTTAAACCTTTGTTTCCACCAGAAATATTTATAGAATGGTTTTGAATAGGGGCTAAATCTTGTAATATAACACCACTTATATCTGTATTGTTACTAAACCAACTTCTGTTTCTGTGTATATCTGCAAGAACATCACCTACGGGTTTATTTGTTCTTAAGGCTGTACGTAACATTTCCATATAGGTATGTTGATAGCCTTCCATTAATGGCACAGCAGAAGTAATATCTTGCACACCATACTCAGAATTGACCCTAATAGCCATTTGTCCTACTTTACCTTGTTTTGTAGTAATAAGAATAACACCAGCAGCACCTCTAACTCCATAAATAGCCTTAGATGCAGCATCTTTTAAAACATCAATAGTTTCAATTTCGTTAATACTTAATTGCGGATCAGACTCAAAAGGAATACCATCTACAACATATAGTGGTGAATTATTTCCTAATACAGAACTAAAACCTCTAATTAATATGTTAGCCTCGGCTCCAGGTTCACCTGAATTTGAGGTTACACTTACCCCTGCTATTTGGCCTTGTAAAGCTGTACCAATATCAGATGTTGTGGTTTTAGCAAGTTCTTCAGACTTTACTTGCCCTACTGCTCCTGATACTTCTTTCCTTTTTTGAGTACCATAACCAATTACTACTACTTCCTCTAAGGCAGATACATCCTCTACCATGGTTAAATTAATAATAGTTTGATTTCCAACTAATACCTCCTCGGTA
Organism: Flavivirga abyssicola; assembly: GCF_030540775.2. Classification (GTDB taxonomy): domain Bacteria; phylum Bacteroidota; class Bacteroidia; order Flavobacteriales; family Flavobacteriaceae; genus Flavivirga; species Flavivirga abyssicola. The sequence continues at coordinate 528,992 of NZ_CP141266.1, forward strand.
TTATATCCTACATACGAAAAGATCAGGGTTTGATTTGCGCTAACTTTGATTTCATAGCCTCCATCAAAATCAGTTACAGTTCCTGTGTTTGTTCCCTTGACCAAGACGGATACTCCTGGAAGGGAAATTCCATCTGCTGCCACATTACCTGTAACAGTTTTAACCTGCGCATGAGAAAGGCTAAAACAAGAACAGCAGATAATTAATGTTAAGAGGATTTTCGTCATCCTCTGAAAGAGTAAATTCAATTTCATCGTTTAGATTGTTTAATTAGTTAGACAAATCTTTTAATTTATTCTCTCAACTCGCAATAGATATGTTTTAGAATAAGCAACAAATGTGTTTAAATGTGTAAAATATTACATATTTAAAGTTATTTTGTAAGATTAAGTCTAAAAAAATAAACCATATGCCTTAATAAGGTTAACTTTAAATTTATAAAAAAAACTATTAGGCAAATAATTATTTAACAAAAGTTGTCTTGTTGCGCTTTATTTGTTTCACATATTCACTAGGCAGTGACCCAAATTGCTTCCTGAAGCATTTAGAGAAATATGATGACGTGTTAAACCCGGTCATATACATAATTTCCTTAACGGAATTATCACTTTGCTCTAACAGTTGAACGGCTCTTTTTAAACGAATATTTCTAATAAATGCACTAGATGACAAACCTGTAAGATCTTTAAGCTTTATATATAGATTACTACGACTTAAACCTATTTCCTTTACCAACAACTCTACATTAAAATCTGTGTTCATCATATGTTTTTCCACAATTTCTATAGCTTGTTGAAGAAATTTTTCATCTAAAGAAGTTACTGTAACATCTTCAGGCTGTAAAGTTATTTCTCTATTAAACTTTTTTCTTAACTCTTCTCTATCCTTTAATATATTATTTAGTTTAAGTTTCAAAATATTAATATCAAAAGGTTTTTTCACATAACCATCTGCTCCTGTTTTTAATCCAGACACTTCACTTTCATTTGATGTTTTTGCAGTAAGCATGATAATAGGGATATGACTTGTTTCTGTTTGGCTTTTTAGTGTGTTGCACAATTCAATCCCATCCATAACAGGCATAACCACATCCGTTAAAACAATACTTGGAATGAAATCATTAGCTATCCTCAACCCTTCTTCGCCATTGCTTGCCTCTACAATATTAAAAGTATCGCTAAGTGCTAATCTTATAAAGGTTCTTATATCATCATTATCATCAACAACTAAAACAAGTGGTTTTTTTGATTGTTTTTTTACAATATTGGCATCAGTAATTTCATCATTCATATCTATTGCGAATGACTCATTTTCTGAAGTTCTTGTTAAAAAATCACTTTCGGTTTTATCTTTAATACTTATTTCTGGAATGTTTTTATATACATTTTTATCTAATGGCAACTTAACCATAAAACTTGTACTGTGGTTTGGGGTGCTTTTTACATCAATGCGTCCTTGATGAAATTTTATTAAACTTTGCGTAAAAGACAGACCAATCCCCGCTCCATTTTGGGGATTATGTTTATTATTGTTTTTAGTATAAAATCTGTTAAACACACTCTTTATTTCTTCTTCACTAATCCCAGATCCCGTATTTTCTACTTCAATAATGACATATCCGGGATCTGAAGCATTTGATACACTCTCTTTTGAAATAACTACATTTATCTTACCATGTGCTGAAGTAAACTTGAATGCGTTGGATAATAAGTTTTTTATAATTTTTTCAAGAGCATCGTGATCAAACCAAACTTTCATGCTTTTATGAATCGATGAAATATTGAAGTCTATATTTTGCTTATGCGATGTAAATTGGAAAGGCTCACCTACCTCTTTTACAAAAGCAATAATATCTGTATGACGCATTACCAACCTCATTTTACCTTGATTGATTTTTCTAAAATCCAACAATTGATTAACTAACCGCATTAAATAATCAGTATTCTTACTCATTATGCTAAACTGCTCTTTTGTTTCAGGACTTTTTTGTGTGCTTTCAGCATTCATTAAATAGTCTAAGGGCCCCTTAATCAGTGTTAGTGGTGTTCTAAATTCATGAGATATATTAGTGAAAAATTCTAATTTAGCTACTTGTATTTCTTCCTGTTTTTCTTTTTCTATATGCTCTAACTCAAGTTGATGTTTTCTGGTCGTTTTTATTATTGTAAATTTCCTAAATGCAAATAATAACCCAAATGCTAATAGTGCATAAAAGATATATGCAGGATACGTCTTCCAGAAAGGCGGTGCTATGTGAAGGTTAATGACTTTAGGGCTTGCATCCCAAACACCATCACCATTTGAAGCTTTAACTTTAAATGTGTAATTACCATGTGAAATATTGGTGTAATTTGCAAACCTTTTTTCTGAGGATGTTTGTATCCAATCCTTATCATATCCCTCCAAAATGTATGAAAACTTATTTTTTAGTGAAGCTGCATAATGTAAACCCGCAAACTCTATTGTAAAACTATTTTGATCATATTTTAAATTAATATTATTAATATAATTTATTGAGCTATCTATTAATACTTTTCCGTTGTATGCTTCTCCAGGGTTTATTTTATTATTAAAAACCGAAAAGCTTGTAACTACAGTTTGTGCAGGAAAAACATTTTCATTAATCTCTTCAGGGAAAAAAACATTGAATCCATTAATCCCTCCAAATAGCAAAGAACCATCGCTTCTTTTTAATCCTGCTAATTCTTGAAATTCGTTATTCTGTAAACCATCATTAACATCGTAGTTTTTAAAACTTTGGGTTTTAGTATCAAACTTTGAAAGCCCTTTATTAGTTGACAACCATAAATTACCTAAATCATCTTCAAGAATCGATTTAATAACCTCATTAGCCAAACCATCTTTTTGATAATACCTTACAAATTGATCATTATTCTTACCGTTCCCTGGCACATATTTATTTAAACCCCCACCAAATGTCCCAACATAAATATCGCCTTCTTTACTTTCATAAATTGGCAAAATATAGTTATGGCTTAAAGAGGTGCTATCAGTTGGAATATTTCTATAAACCTCAAATTTCGGGTTATCTTTCAACAATTCTTTTGAGGTAAGCTTAGAAAGCCCTTTTGCCGTCCCAAACCAAATGTTTCCTTTACTATCTTGATAAATGTTCCTTATAATATTACTTGGAATACTACTTTTGTTATTTTGAATATGTTCAAAAACATCTACTTTATAAGCATTAGAATTCTTCTGAGGTATTAATCGATAAACGCCTCCTCCATAAGTTCCTAACCAAATATTTTTGTTATTATCTTGTAAAATGGTAAACACACTGCCCATGGTATTTACAAAGAGATCAATATTTTGGTTAGAGTTTTTATTTGCTTTATCTATATCTAGTTTAAACAACCCTGGCTTATTTCCAGTTCCAATTAAAAGTGTTTTCCTATTATTGACAACAACTTCCTCTAGAGCAAATATTTTTGATAAATCATTAAACTTTTTGAAGTTATTAAACCTCCGGTTTCCATTTTTAGAATTGAGCAAGTTTAAGCCTCCTCCTTCAGTTCCAACCCATAAATCATTATTACTATCTTCATAAAAAGCCCTTATTTTATCGTAGCTCAAGCTATTTGAGTCTGAGGTTTTATTTATATGCTGAAATTGTTTTCTGTTAGGGTCAATTTTATTAACCCCTCCTCCATTTGTACCTATCCATAAAATGCCTGTTCTATCTTCATAGATACTATTAACGATATTTTTACTTATACTATTAAGGTTAATGGGGTCGTATTCAAAATGATTTTTCTTTTTTAAATCCTTTTCGTTTACAATCCTATTCTGAGATAAACCTTTATTATTACCAACCCAGTAATTATTATTTTCATCAACAATAAAAGCACGTGTATTGGTATGGGTTAGTTGTATTATTTCATCACTTCCATTGACATTCTTCTTGATAAACATCCCTGTATTTGTGGCAATAATAAGTTCGCCATTTTGGTTTTCTCCTATCTGGTTAATTAAATTAAAATCATAGTTAATTTTAATAAAATTAAACTGGTTATCTTCATCTTCTATTACTACGTATAGGTCACTATTAGCACCAACCCATACATTCCCATATATATCCTGATAGATATCATTTACATTTACAGATTCTTTTGAATTAATTTTCACAAATACTGGGTTGTTTTGTGACGTGCTCAAATCAAGTAAATTAACTCCTTTTTTAGTACCTACCCATAGTCTATTATTTTTATCATCAACATAAACACTGTTTATAATATTACTATCCAGTGTATTATCATCATTTACATCATGCAGATATCTCGTGAACTTTTTCGTTTTTTTATTAAATCTATTTAAGCCTCCTCCAGTTGTTCCTATCCATAAATTACCGCTCTTATCTCCAGTAATATCAAATATAATATTACTACTTATACTTTCCTCATTATTAGCGTCAGGTAGATAATTAATAAATTCATAACCATTATACTTGTTAAGCCCATCATAGGTTCCAAACCACATAAACCCGTCTTCATCTTGATAAATGCAATTTATATCACTTTGAGATAAACCATCATTAGTAGTAAGGTGGTCAAAAATGATATTGTTTTGAGAATAGCTAATACCAAACATGAAAAAACATGCTGCTACCCTCAATAAAAATTTATAAAAAAAAGTACGTTTGCTGTGTGTCATAGTTTTAATGTAACATAATAATGGCCTTTTTATGCTTTCTAATTTAAAGGCATGCGAAAAGCAGCCCCCTACTCAAATATAAATAAAAAATAACCTAATTCTAGATTGAGCCCCTTAAGACACTAAATATTTTTGCTAAAAAAACTCATTTATAATGTAAACAAAGACATATGTTGCCATTTAAAAAAGAAATGAGCTACAAAAATCATTTATTCTACAAACAAAATCATTTGTTCGGTGCATTGCTTTGGCTAAATTTTAGATTTGCTTAGTGTATAATTACACTTATAGTTACTAAAAATCTAAAAGAATTAAATAAATAAAACATCAGAAATAATGCCATTGAATTATAAAGAAAAATTAATGCTCCTGTTTATATCTCTAAATATTTGCATTATTTCAAATGCTCAAAAAAAACATGACGCCTATCAAGAAACTTGGGAGTCTGTAAACAAAGTAAATCCTGCACCTGATTGGTTTCAAGATGCAAAATTTGGTATTTATACACATTGGGGACCGATTTCTGAAGCATTTGACGATGCTGATCCTAACATGAATTACCGTGGGTGGCATGGTATGAAAATGTATGATAATGGCAAATTGGAAAAAGGGATAAAAAACAAACCCACAACAAATTACATACACCACAAAAAGAAATATGGCAACCCAAAAAAGTTTGGTTACAAGCATGTTATTGAACAATTCAACCCTACGGCTTTCAATGCTTCTGAATGGGCAGAGTTATTCAAAATCTCTGGAGCTAAGTTTGCAGGCCCTGTAGCTATGCATCATGATAATTTTGCCATGTGGGACTCTAAAGCTACAAGATGGAATTCTATGAATTATGGTGGTATTGATCCTTCGGCTAAATTAAAAAAAGAATTAGAAGCTAGAGGCATGAAATTCATGGCTTCCTTTCATCATGCTTTTACATGGCAATATTTTGCGCCAGCTCATGCTTATGGCGGTGTGAGTAAAAAGGATTATGACCTTTATACTAACCCACATGAACTACATTCTGATACCCCAGATGACCAATTTTATAACGATTGGTGGGCAAAACTTAAAGAATATATTGATGTATATCAACCAGATTTAATTTGGTTTGATTGGTGGCTAGAAAACATGACCGAAGAATCCAGATTAAAATTCTTAGCATATTATTACAATAAAGGATTAGAATGGAATAAAGACGTGGCTGTTTGTTACAAAGAAAGTACTTTTAATGAAGCTTCTGCTATTAAAGATTACGAGCGCGGTCGCCCTAACCAACCTAAAGAAAATGTTTGGCTAACAGATACATCTCCTGGAACATGGTTTTACCGTCCTAACGCAAAGTTTAAAACGCCTAATGAACTCATTGATATCTTGATTGATATTGTGGCTAAAAACGGCAATATGCTGTTAAACGTTCCACCAAACCCAGATGGATCCATTCCTAAAGAAATGGTTAACCTCCTTACAGAAATGGGGCAATGGCTAGCCATAAACGGAGATGCTATTTACGAAACTAGGCCTTGGACTATTTTTGGGGAAGGACCAACACGCTTGCCTGAAGGCGGTCATAAAATTGAAAAAATTAAAATAGTTTATAATAATGCTGACATCAGATTTACTAAAAAATCTGATAAAGAGTTTTATGCTATTGTAATGGCTACTCCTATTAATGAAACAGTTATTAAATCATTGAGTACAGATATTGGTGTACTTAACTCCAAAATAATGAATATTCAACTTTTAGGAAGTGACCAAAAAGTTTACTGGGAAAGAAACGAAAAGGGCTTAATTATTAAGGCTCCTAAAGTTATGCCAAGTAAATATGCGCATGCTTATAAAATCACTCTTCAAGGTTATACCGAAAATGATATTGGTGGAGCTGTTACCGCTCATTTAGATTAATTATATTGTTTCATTTAAGAAGACGATTATTACTTATGTTTCAATCAAAATTTAGCTTAATACTCTATATTGCACTATTTAACCTTATAAGTTCTTGCAACTCAAAACAAGCCGAACCAACAACACCTCCAAATATTGTTTGGATTACTTCTGAAGACAATTCAAAACATTACATGGACTTGTTTGATAAACATGGTACAAGCACTCCAAATATCGAAAAGCTTGCCAATCATGGCATTCGCTTTACTCATGCGTTTTCAAACGCTGCTGTTTGTAGTGCTGCAAGATCAACTTTAATATCTGGGTCTTATGGTCCAAGATTAGCAACCCACTACCATAGAAAACTGCAAAAAGTACCCATGCCTGAGGACTTAGAAATGTTTCCCTACTATTTAAGGCAAGCTGGATATCACACAACTAACAATTCTAAAGAAGATTATAATATTTTTAAATCTGATAGTGTTTGGGATGATTCTTCAAAGCATGCTACTTGGAAGAACAGAAAACCAAATCAACCCTTTTTTCATGTATTTAACATAGGAACCACCCACGAGGGGAAATTACATTTCACTGAAGAAGACATGAAAGCAGGAACAAAGACAAATCCTGATTCTACATTTGTATTCCCAAATCATCCACAAACCGAACTTTTTAAATATACAAATGCGCTTTATCTCGACAAAATAAAACAAATGGATACCGAAGTTGGACAAGTAGTTGATAACCTTGAAAAGGAAGGTCTACTTGAAAACACATTCATTTTCTATTTTGGAGATCATGGCGGTGTACTTCCTGGTAGTAAAGGCTATTTATACGAAACGGGTTTACATGTTCCATTAGTGGTATATATTCCTCCTAAATACAAAAATTCAATAAATCTGAAACCTAACACAACATCAAATGCTTTTGTAAGCTTTGTAGACTTTGGTCCCACGGTATTGAATTTAGCTGGTGCCAAAATTCCTAAAGGTATAGATGGAACGCCCTTTCTTGGTAAAAATATTACGAAAGAAGACTTAGCTAATAAAAATGAAACTTTTAGTTATGCCGATAGATTTGATGAGAAGTACGATATGGTACGTGCCCTTAGAAAAGGAAAATATAAATACATTAGAAACTATCAAGCATTTAACTTTGATGGTTTAATGAACGAATACCGTTATCGCCAACCTGGATATAAAACATGGAAAAACTTATACGAAGCTGGTAAATTGAATGATATCCAGTCGCAGTTTTTTCAACCGAAACCTACTGAAGCCCTTTATGATTTAGAAGTTGACCCTTATGAAACTAATAACTTAGCAAATCAGGAAGACTATACCAAGATCTTAATTGACATGCGAGAAAACTTAAACTCGCGTGTTAAAACAATGCCAGACCTATCCTTTTATCCTGAGTTTTATTTGATTAAAAATGCTTTTGAAAACCCTGTTGCATTTGGGCAAAAACATAAAGCACATATTCAAAATTATATCGACATTGCGAACCTTAGTTTAGAAAATTTTGATAGTGTCAAGTCTAAAATTGAAAACAGTTTAAAATCATCAGATCCCTGGGAGCGTTATTGGGGGTTGATTACTTGTAGTAATTTTGGAAAAGAAGCTATATCATTAAAGGATGATGCCATTACTATTTCTAAAACAGATAGCGAACTGATTAACCGTGTACGTGCCGCAGAGTTTTTGGGATTAATAGGTGCTGAAAACCCAATTCAAGTAATGACTGAAGCACTTTACAGCAGTGAGGATTCATCGGAAGCTTTATTAATTTTAAATTCTATGACTTTAATGAAAGAATGTCAACATAAATACAGGTTTAACATTGATAGAACAAAACTTAAAAACAATATATTGTCTATTAAATTGATAAAAACTAGAGTGGATTACCTATCCAGTTAACCTATAAAAATGGTGTTGAATTGAATAGTAACATATTGTTTTCATAAATCAAAAAAATAACTTATCATGAAATTTATATTTCAAAAAACAATAGCAGTTCTATTTTTAGGGCTACTCATTTTTTCTTGCTCCTCAGAAAAAAAAGAAGTTAAACCCATATCTCAAAATGAAAATACTGAAGGCTTTCCATATTTATTACCAGAGAAGAAACCAAATCGCTCATTAAGCAAAGCATTAGAACGTAATTATACTTATCCAGCCTCAAAACCTGAGAACAATGAACTATACACTTTATTTAAGTATACCAAACTTAAAGGGTTTGATTATAACGATCATGATGGCACCATATCAAGAAGAGACCCTTCAAAAATAATTTTTGAAAACGATAAGTATTATGTTTGGTACACACATCGTAAAACTAATACGCCGCCGCAAGGCGCCGACAAATGCAATGACACCATTCCATCAAGTGATTGGGATTTATCTGAAATATGGTACGCCACTAGTGTTGATGGTTTTACTTGGGAAGAACAAGGTGTAGCTATTCCACGTCCACCAAAACCAAATGTAGGATGGCGTTCAGTTTCAACAGCAGATGTTTTAAAATGGAACGGTAAATATTATATGTACTATCAAGGCTTTATGGAAGCTAGTGGGAAACGAGGCGATGATTGTCCAGTGGCGATGTCGTCTGCTGATTCTCCTGATGGCCCTTGGACACCACTAAATAAAATTGTGATTCCTAATGGCAATGAAGGCGAATGGGATCAATTTTCCATCCATGACCCATATCCTTTAGTCCGTGACGGTAAAATATATTTATACTACAAATCTGATTTTGATAAAAATCCCAGATATGTTCGTATGCAAGGCTTAGCAATTGCAGATAACCCTGAAGGACCTTTTACAAAACATCATTTAAATCCTGTTATTTCATCTGGACATGAAACGACTTTGTTTCCATTTAAAAAAGGCATTGCTGCTCTTGTTATAAGAGATGGCCATGAGCATAATACGATTCAATATGCTGAAGATGGTGTTAATTTTGAAATAGCCTCTATAGTTGAGCTTATGCCAAATGCAGGTGGGCCATTTATTCCTGATGCGTTTTCAAACACTCGTTTTGGACAAGGTATTAATTGGGGATTATCTCACTTTACGAATTTAGGTGGAAAAGGTAAATCACATTCTATTTTAGCACGTTTTGATTGTGATCTTAACTTGAACACCAATTATCCTGAAATGAAAAAAAATCGTCCTCGTCATAATCTTGATGTATATTTCAAACAGGGTTTAAGCAAAAAACAGCGAAAATTGATCATGGAAGACAACGAAAGATTAAAAAACAAATCCTGATATTACGTGAGTTTGACTTAACGATGAAACTATTGATACATTTTTATCATTCCACTTTCAGTTATTGTGTTTTTTGAAATTGATTTAACGAGTATTGTATGAGTATTTGTATATTTAGTTGCGTATAAAAAAATCAAGATTCGTTGGTGGAGTGCTAATTTTATTGAGGGATTATTAATTATAATAATTCCAATAATTATTTGTTGCTCAATTAAGATGGAGGTTTTAGTCCAAAACTTATGCTTAAAGCAGTTATAACCTTTTTAGAATTTTTATTTTATACTATTTAGGTTGGAAAAGCAGAACGTATCGTTTCAAAAGAATAATATTAAAATTCATATTTATAAATGAAAATAACGGCAGTAAAACCATATCCGATTAATGTTGGATCAGGAAGTCAATTAGTTGTTAAAATAGAAACAGATTCTGGAATTTATGGATGGGGAGCTTCTGGTTTGTCGGGAAGAGAACATGCCGTAGTAGGAGCCTTGAAACATTACGCCCCATTAATTATAGGTAGAGACCCTATGGAAATTGGAGCTATTTGGCAAGATTTATATAGAGGACAATATTTTGAAGGTGGTCGTGTGTTAACCGCTGCAATATCAGCTATAGATATAGCGCTTCACGATATAAAAGGTAAAAAGCTAGAAGTTCCTGTATATGAATTACTCGGAGGGAAACAGCGTGATTTTGTGGAGTGTTTTGCTTCAGTGCGTTTTTCAACTTTAGACACATTATTAAATCAATCCAAAAAATTAGTGAGTGAAGGGTGGAATATGTTAAGATTAGCACCAGCTGAGTTTGAAGATCAAGAAGACATATCAAGATTTGAGCCACGAGAATCCATTGCACTTTTAGCAGATTGGATGATTAAACTTCGAGAGTTAGTCGGTAAAAAAATAACCATAGGGTTAGATTATCATACAAGATTAACAGCGGCTGAAACCTATTCTTTTATGAAACGTATGCCAGAGGGGACTTTAGATTTTATAGAAGAACCTATTCGAGATGAAAACCCTGAAGCTTATGAAAGCTTACGAAACATGATAGATATTCCATTCGCTATAGGTGAGGAGTTTTCAAGTAAGTGGCAATTTTTACCATTTATAGAGCGAAATATTACTCAATATGCAAGAATTGATGTCTGTAATGTTGGAGGTATTACAGAAGCGATGAAAGTAGCTTCAATGGCAGAATCGCATTATATAGATTTAATGCCTCATAACCCATTAGGTCCTATTTGTACCGCTGCAACTATTCACGTAGCTGCCGCTTGTCCTAATTTTAGCTGGTTAGAAGAGGTAAATACAGGAGCCCATGTTTCTACGAATGATCCAAAATTTTATCCGGTGCAACCTAAATTAGCTGGTCCAAGATACCCTGTTTTAGATACTCCAGGTCTTGGGGTAGATGTCAATGAAGAATTTATAAAAGAAAACAAATTTATCCCAGTAGAAATTCCAAGATTAAGGCGAAATGATGGTTCTTTTACGAATTGGTAGCAAGATAAAATATTGTAGTTTAGTATCCATGAGATTTTACACAGTGGTATTTTTGGTTTTTTTATGCTTTAGCTGCGATTCGACGCACAGAAATAAAAAACCTAATGTCATTCTATTTGTGGTAGACGACTTAGGATGGACAGATTTATCATCCTTTGGGAGCGATTTGTATCAAACCCCCAACGTTGATAAATTAGTAGCTAATGGAGTAAAATTTACAAATGCATATGCATCTTGTACTGTTTGCTCACCATCTCGATCTAGTATAATGACAGGCAAGTATCCAGCTAGAATTAATTGTACTGATTGGATTGCAGGTCATCAGAAACCATTTGCCAAAATGAAAGTTCCCGATTGGACAAAACAGGTTAACCTTGATGAGATTACCTTGGCAGAAGCCTTGAAAAATGAAGGTTATAACACAATTCACTTAGGGAAGTGGCATCTTGGGGAAGAAGATAAGTATTGGCCAGAAAACCAGGGGTTCGATATCAATATTGGTGGGTGGGCTAAAGGAGCACCACAGAAAAGAAAAGAAAGTAATGGCTATTTCTCTCCATATGGCAACCCTAGATTAAAAGATGGCACTGAAAACGAATATCTTACTGAAAGGTTAGCTTCAGAAGCTGTTCAATATTTAGAATCAAATCGAGATTCAGATTCTCCTTTTTTTATGAATTTTTGGTTTTATAACGTTCATACACCACTTCAGGCTAAACAAGAAAAGATAGATAAATACAAAGCACAAATTACGGAGATAACCAATCATAAAAATGCGACTTACGCAGCTATGGTAGAACACATGGATGATGCAGTAGGAAATATTATAAGCAAATTGAAGGAATTGGATATTCTAGACAATACCCTTATAATTTTTACAAGTGATAACGGCGGATTAATAGGTAATTATGGATCTAGAGAACAAGTAACTTCAAATTTCCCTCTTAGGTCTGGAAAAGGAGATATGTATGAAGGTGGTGTACGCGTACCTTTTATTGTGCAATGGCCAAATAAAATTCTCAAAGGAAAAACTGTAGACATACCGTTGATTTCTCCAGATATATACCCAACAATTTTAGGGTTAACAGAAACTATGGGTAATACAGCGCATAATAAAAATATGGATGGTGTAGATTTTTCAAAAGTTTTAATGGCTGAAGACAAATTAGATAGAGCATCTATTTTTTGGCATTATCCACACTACCATTTAGAAGGAGCAAAACCATATAGTGCTATTAGAAAAGGACATTGGAAACTTATCGAAACTTTTGAAAACGATGGTTTAGAGCTTTATAATTTAAAGGAAGATATTGGTGAAACAAAAGACTTAGTTCTTGATAATCCTAAAAAAGTTGCAGAGTTGATGAAGGATTTAAATGCGTGGAGAACTAAAGTAAATGCTCAAATACCAGAAGAGAATCCAAACTTTAACGAAGATTTTAAAGACATTTATAAAAAGGGAAAGTGGGTAAACAAGTCTGATGACGAATTTTTACAGTACCTTAAAATATCTAATTAAACAAGTCCAGAAGGAGCATTAGATTTCACTTTCAAAAAATTTAGAAAAACAATTTCAAATGAAAAAAAATCAAATATTTTATTTTTTAAAAGTGATAACTAAATATTTCTTGTTGCTCGCTGTATGCTGTTTGTTGGGGTGTGAATCTTCAAAAAAACAATCGAAACAAAAGCAACCTAACATTATTTTGATAATGGCTGACGATTTAGGTTTTGAGTGTATTGAAAGTTATGGAAGTACTTCATATAAAACACCCAATATAAATAAACTAGCAGAAACAGGCATACAGTTTAATAACGCTTATGCACAACCCCTATGCACGCCTACAAGGGTTGAACTAATGACTGGTAAATACAATTTTAGAAACTGGAAAGCTTTTGGGATTTTAGATCCAAATGAAAAAACATTTGGACATCTCATGCAAGATGCTGGCTATAAAACATGTATTGTAGGTAAATGGCAATTACAGAGTTATGATACCATTGGACATCCAGGAGCAAAATACAGAAGAGGTTCGGGTATGAAAGTTGGTGATGCTGGTTTTGATGAATATTGTTTGTGGCATACAGGGCATCAAGAAGACAAAGGGTCTAGATATCCTAACCCTAAGATTTTACAAAATGGAACCTTTTTAGAAGGCGTAAAAGATAAATATGGGCCAGATATTTTTTCAGATTATTTAAATGAATTTGTCAATAAACAAGATGATAAACCATTTTTTATCTATTATCCAATGGCTTTAACTCATGATCCTTTTTCTCCAACTCCAGATAGCGAGGCATGGTCAGATTATGACCAAAGATTTGAAGACCATCCAAAGCATTTTGGAGATATGATAGAGTATATGGATAAAATAGTTGGTAAAATTGTAAATAATTTAGATGAAAAAGGGATTAGAAATGAAACGCTTATTCTTTTTTATTCTGATAATGGCACGCATCAAAAGGTAACCTCATTATTAAATAACAAACCGTATAAAGGAGGTAAAGGCTTAACAATAGAATCGGGTATTAAAGTTCCATTTATTGCAAATTGGTCTGGTAAAATTAAACATGGAGTAAAAATAGATGAGTATATAAGTGCAGTTGATTTTTTACCAACAGTTTTAGATGCAGCAGGAGTTGAAGTTTCTACTATATCCCAAACAGATGGACAAAGTTTTATGTCTGCACTTAAAGGAGAGACAAGTGATAGAAGGGATTGGGTGTATATTGGTTACAACCCAAAACCAGGGATTGGGAAAGAACGGTTTGATCTGCATGAATTTACTCTAAATTCTAAATATAAATTATACAGCGATGGCCGTTTTTACAATACACAAAATGATGTTTTAGAAGAGAATGAATTAGACGATGAAACTATTTCAGATTATGAAAAATCAATACAAAAGAAGTTTAAGAACATATTAGATTCATTAAATAAGTATCCACCTTATGGTTATATTGATCGTTTAGATGCATCTATTGATGATATTATTGCTAAAAATGTAAAAATTGAACTAGTAGCCAGAGGTTTTAATTGGTCTGAAGGCCCCGTTTGGTTACCTAAAGAAAAGAAGCTCCTTTTTTCTGATGTGCCTGAAAATAAAATCTATGAATGGAGTGAAAAAGATGATTTACAGGTTTATATATCGCCTTCAGGATATACAGGTTCAAATAAAAACATCACTAAAGGCTCTAATGGATTATCGCTTGATGCAGATGGAAATCTAGTTTTATGTCAAGTCGGAGATAGACGTATTAGTAAGCTTAAAAGTCTCTCTAATCCAAACCAGCCAGAGTTTGAGCCCGTAGTTACCCATTATAAAGGCAAAAGATTTAACTCACCTAATGATTTAGTATATGATAAAAAAGGAAACCTATATTTTACAGATCCTTCTTTTGGATTAAGAGAAAAGAAAAGTGAGATAGGGTTTAATGGTGTTTATTTTTTTGGTAAAAATGGAAATCTCATTCTATTGGATAAAACCATTGATAAACCTAATGGTATTGCTGTATCCCATAATGGAAAGATCCTTTATGTGGCAGATTCTAATTCCGATAGACCATCCATTTGGGCATTTGATATTGTATCAGAAGGTGTTGTAAAAAATAAAAGACGCTTTTTTGATGCTACAAAAGCTTTAAATGGAAGCATAGATAAGCAAAAAGCTGATGGAATGAAGTTGGATAGTAAAGGAAACATTTTTCTGGCAGGTCCAGGAGGTGTTCTTATTATAAATCCGGAAGGAAAGCATTTAGGAACTATAACATTAGATAAATCTACTGGAAATTGTGAGTTTACAGATGATGAAAAATACCTTTTTATTACTTGTGATAATTATTTAATGCGTGTTGAATTAAAACCAAAATTGTAGAGAACATAATCGACATGAATATAGAACATTAACGTATTCTAAGATAAAACCAAATATTTAAGTATAAAATCAGTTGAAGCTCATATTATCAAAGCTTTTGGAATATTGCGTGAAACAATTGGTCACAAAGTGCAAAGTATTTTGTTTTTACTCTTTGGAACAAACGTAATAAATGCAAATCAAACTTAACCGCTATATTTTGACTTGAGATTATTAATTTCATTTAAAACACCTTACTTAGTCGATGACATGATTTAGATGATCCTTTTACATCACATTTGTTGCAAATTAAAGCGTTGCTTTAATTTATCTAAAGCAAAAAAACTTGTTTAAGAAAGTATACTTTCTACACAAGTTCTTCACTTTAGTTTGTCGGGATGACAGGATTTGAACCTGCGACCACACGGCCCCCAGCCGTGTACGCTAACCGGACTGCGCCACATCCCGAATAATATTAATTTAAGTTTCAAATAACGTGTTTTTTAGCAAAAAAGTAAAAACTTTTTGCTAAAATTTTAGCGTGTATTATTTTCTATATCCAAATTAAGTAGATGTAATGCTTTTACTGAAAATAAGGAGTTTTAAAAGACCTATAATTACTCCTGTTGAAACTTGAGTTCATTTCATAAATAAAACAGTGTAAAACTATTCTAAATCAATCATAGTTTTACACTGTTTTAAAGTGATTTTGTTTAATAAATTATAATCTCTATTCTATATCTAAAAGCATCCAATTATCATTTACTACGCCGTCCAAAATATTTTCAACACATAAATTCCAACTAATAAAACCTACTATTTTTCCATCTTTATCTACATGATCGTGACTTGGTGCTAAAGGCGCTCCCGAATCGGCATGATAGTTCTCGTGCATTGTGTCATATTTTTCAATATCATTTAATAACAGTGTTCCTAAAGTTTCGCCTAACCAATTTAATTCTTCATCAAAGCCATATTTTTTTAAACCAATTGAATAAATATAATTTGCTATAGGCCATACTGGACCTTGCCAATTGGAAAATGGTACTATTATATTTTTATTATTGTAATTAGGATCTTGAGCAGATAAAGACCTATATCCATATTTAGCTTTCATGTGATCTGAATGAATCAAGTATTTTTTTATCGTTTTTTTTCCTGCTTCTTGAGGCGCTAATCCTGCTAAAAGTGGCACAAAAGACGAGTAACTTACTCTTTTATAAAAATTACCAGTTTCCCTATCAACGGTGTAGTATACACTATCATCTTGAGACCATAAAACCTTGTTGATGGCAGTTTTAAGCATTTTTGCTTTTTGTGTATAGTTTTTAGCATCTTCTTCCTTACCTAATTGTTTTGCAATTGCTGCTTGGGCCAAATATTCTTTATACTGCCATGTACTAGCATCTGGAGCAAGGAAAGAACGTGTGTCTTTCATAAAATAGTTCATTGCAGGGTTATTATCTGCACCACTTTGCATAGCAATATCCCAGAAAAAGAGTCCTGTTAAGCTATCTTGTTGCGTTTTTTCTCTGTATTCTAAAACTTTTTTTAATTTATTGTAATGCGGTTTTATCCAACTAAAATCATTTAATTTTTTTGATGACAAATATACCCCTTGTGATAAAAAAGGCTTCATTGCAAATTTACCGAAAATAGCACGAGGGCCATTCGTGGTAGCACATCCAGAAACATACCCTTCTTCATCTATGCCAAGAATAAGATTTAATGCCCAATATTTTAAATATTCAGGTTTCCCCTTACTTACAAAGTAGTTTCCCATAAAAAAACCATCCCAATCCCACATTTGTTTATAAAAACCAGCAGGAATTAAATAAGGATATTCTAGATAGCCTTCAGCTGGTTGAATAACTCGGGTACTTAGTGTATTGTATTTTGTTTTTAAGTTTAAATGAATATTTTTTAAAGCTTCTTTGTTCATGATAGGTATTTCATTTGTTGTTTCAATGCTTGTTTCTTTTTGTTTCATACAACTCAAGCATAGTCCTAGTAGCAAGGCAATACATAATTTTTTAGTCATTGTGATTATTAATTATTGGTTTATCTAATCGCTGTAATCGTGAAGAGTATTATCAGTCTAGCCTTTTTTAAACAGTTCATTACATTAAAGAATTATAATGAGCAAAAGTCTATCTGCACATTATCGAAATTTAATATTTGTCATACCAGATGCTGGTAATTCTAAACTATTTAACCCTTTTTTGAAATTTGTTTTGCCTTCAAAAATAATTTTGCCTTTACAATCTTTTACCGTAACGTAAGCAGGCCTTTTGTTACCTAAACTAAAAGCAATAGTATGGGTCGTTTTGGCATTAATAATGTCTATCACGTTTATGTTTTGTTTAACTTCTATACTAATATCTTCATAAACCGTAGAAATTTGCTTGTCATTTTTTAAAGCTGTTAAAATAGGATAATTAGCTCCCGGGTTTGATGGTATAAAGTCCCCTTCAATTAGTATATGCTTATTAGTATTCCAATACTTAAACCAATGTTCTATCATTTCTAAATGGTTTTTGGGTATGGTATTTAATTTTACAGATAGTTGTGGAACACTATATAAAATATTTAAAATTTGAAGTGCTGCTTGCTCTACGGTTTCTTCTGGTCTCCAAATAAACATATCGCTATGTACAGCTGTATTTTGTGCCATAATGCGTAAGTTGGTAACTTCAATTTTGTTTGCTACGGCATTGTTTGGGGCATCTACACCTCTAAACATATTTCCGTATTTACGCATTAAAGGACCAATATAGGACTGTCTAAATTCAATTAAAACATCTGGTTTTAGTGCAGTGAGCTTAGTCGTTATTTCTGTCATCAAATAATCTGTAGCAGCATTAACACTCGCAAAATCTCTGCCGTCATCCGTAGTAAGTTTGGTATTTCCATTAGCAGTAAACCAACCCATAAAATCAAGTTTAAAGCCGTCAAGATTCCAATCTTGCATTGCTTTTACGTATGTATTAACTATATACTCTCTAACTTCTGGATAACGTGGGTCTAGAACGTAAGTCCCTTGACTTCTCCAATAGCGTAAATATTTCCCTTTAAATTTAGCATGATTTTTCGCCTTTTCTCCCATAAAGGGTAATGAGTACCAGAGTATAAACTTCATACCTTCTTTATGGACGTTCTCCACAAATTTTTTCATTTCAGGGATTCTATCGGGTGTCCAATCGCCAGTATGGGCATAACCACGGTTACTATCGTTAGTTTGCCAACCATCATCTACAATTACAGCAGCACAACCTAAAGACTTTGCTATTTTACATTCGGCTACAATCTCATCTGCTGTAATATTTTGATGGTAACTATACCAAGTTGAATACATAGGTTTTTTTGCTGCATCTGGAACTTGCATAGGTTTGTATGACGGATTGTTTGCCCACCAACTAGCTACATCGTCTATACTTTTGTAATAGGGTATGGTTCTGGTATCTATTAATAATTTTACCTTATAGCTTTTTGTTTTGGGCATTTTCTCTCTGAAGAGTTTTATCTTTGGATAAAAATGTACATCCTCTTCTTTAACCTGACATTCAAAGTCTGATCTATTTAATGCATCAGATAGTGCCATTGTAATTCTGTTATCTAATGCATTATTGTAGAAAGCTAAAACAGGTGCATTACTTGATGCTTTTGCTGAAAAACCACTACGGTAGTAGTTCACTTTGTCTATGGCTCTGCCAGGATTCCAAAAACCATTAATACTTAACGATGGGAAATTAAAGGTAATGGTTGTAGGTTTTAATTCTGAAGGTGTTTCAGCAGAAAAATTGAAGGTTACAATTTTAACACCAGGTTCAAGTGTTTTTACCCTTTTATCAACTTTAAAACTCCCTAAATCGCCCTCAATTTTTATACTATCTGAAAGGATTTTCAATGGTTTTATCGTTTCAGCACTGGTTATTTGATAATCTAATTTAGAATCTTCCTTACAAGAACATAGTACCCCAAAAATAATAGCAAGAAGTATAACATTTGTTTTTAATTGCTTATTTATCATCATGTTTTTAGCACTTGAAATTATATTTTATGGGGCTTTTATTCTTTTAATATTATTTCTATGACACCAGCACCACCTCTTGAGCCATAAAATGAAGCTTGACTCCCTTTTAGAACACGAATGGATTGTATTTGGTTAGGTATTATGTTGTAAAAGACACTTCTAATACCGTAACCCATAACAGTACCGTTTACTAAAAAAAGTGGTTGAGAACTTCCTGTATTAACGGTATTAACGCCTCTTATTATTATGGACGCATCAGCTCCAGAACCTTCAATAAGTACTCCAGATACTTTGCTCAGCATATCGACAATATTCTGGGTATCAGATTCTAAACTATTGGGTTTTACATCAACAGACGCTGAGGTATTTGCATTACCAGTATTTTTTTTAGTGGTAATTTCTTTAGAGGTATTGCATTGAAACAGTAAAAATGTACTGAATACAAGTAATAAAATATATTGAATATGCTGTGTTCTACTTTTCATAACTATATATTTATTTCCCAGCAATGATTTTATCTAAGTAATCTGTTTCTATAATTTCTGAAGGTTGTTTTGCATTTGCTGAAATGATGTTTCCAGACGTATCAAAAAGCATAAAACGTGGTATGCCAGTAATACCATAGTTTTTCATTATTTCTGAATTATTAGCATCATCAGCTATCAATTGAATGCCTCCTAACTGTTTTTCATCAACAAATTTACGCCACTTATCTTTGCTAGAATCTACTGAAATACTTACAAATGCGATATTAGCATCATGGTATTTTTTTTCTAATTGCTCCAAAAATGGAATTTGTCTTTTACAAGGTCCGCACCAAGTTGCCCACATATCAACATATACATATTTTCCTCTTAAGTCCTTAAAAGATGTGGTCCCTCCTTTATGATTTTCAAACTCAAAAGGAAAACCTGGGTTGCCTTTAACAAGTCGTTTCGCTGTTTTATATTTTTTTTCAATCTTATTAAGCGCTGAAGAGTCAGTTAAAGATTCAGTAATTCCGACATATAAAACATCTAAATTTTTCACATCTGGATTAATATATCTTGACATACTTTCTAACAAGTAATTTTTGATGTTTTTACTTTGTAATGATTTTATTTTAGTGAAGACTGTATTCAAGGTATCTGGGTGATCCAAATTTGTGACTCTTGGATAGTAAGAATAAGATAAAAATTTGTATACAGATAATACTCGATAATCAGCGGAATGCTCAAAATCAGTTGCATTATCATAATCAATAGTTTTGGTTATATTTTTTATGGTTTCACTCGCTTCAAAATCAGGATTATTTGTGTATTTCCTATGAAGTCGTTCGTATTCGCTTAACTTGAATTTATAGTAATAATCTAAATCTCGTTTTTCGAATTCATAAAATTTTGGATACACATCTTTTAATGGCTCTAAAAGCTTTAATATTTCTTTGTTTACGTCTGAAAACAACGATATATATTTAGCTTCATCATATTTTATATAAGTCCTAAAACTAGGCACGAGCTTTTTTTTCTTCCGTTTTTTTTCTAAAAAGTAGTCATTGATAGAGGTATTACTACCTGAAAAGACAATCGGTGTATTTCTATCCTTAGGATTAAAAATAAGGTTCAAGCTATCAGCAGGTTGTAAATAAATGGATTTACCATAAAAATTATAAATACCAGCAGTATTCATGTAAATGGTATCTATAAATGTTTTATCTTCATTTAGGGTAATATTTTTTTCTAAATTATCCCCAATACTAGAGTGTTTTCTGGAAATGGGAACTTTAGTTTCATCAAAGTTTTCAACTTTACCTGTTATTATAGCATAATTAACTTCTTTTTTGTTGCAGGATAAGCATAGTAAAAAACTAATAACGGCAACAAATAGCATATTGTTTTTAAGTGTTTCTTTTGTATTCATTTTATTAAATTTTATTTATCTATTTCTAAAATATGGTCTATACGCTCCACAATATCTTCTAAATGGTACTTACTAATTTTGTCCGATACTTTTGGGATTGCTCTTCTAATGCTTTGTTTTAAACGCCTTAGCTCACCTTTAGCAACCGATGGAATATCTGATTGACTGGTAAATATTGGTGTCGATTTTGATGGATTATATCTTGATTTACTTTCGCTTTTAGCGGTAATTAAATAAGCTAGCCTTTCTACATGGGCTTTTTGAAGATTTCTACGGTATACATCAATCTTAGAAGCGGCGTATAGTTCTTTCCATAAACCATTTCTTAAATCACCCATAATATCTGTGATTTTATAGGCGTTATTACCATTTATGGCTTCATTTTCAATACTTCTTGCTAAATGTCTTGGTGCTAAAATTCGATTTAACGTTCTAACTTGAACCCCTCTAATTCTATCTATATACCCAGAGGCTTCAATCTTATTAAAAATATCGGGATCAATAAGCCATTTGGGAGTTTTAAATAATTGGTCTTGGATGAAATTTAAACATTTTTTTTGGTGCGTTTTATCTACATGTGTGTACACAGCACCTGCTTGTTCAAAGGTTTTGTAATCTTCATATATACCACCAATATTATTAACTACATGCCCCATATAACGACTGTATTGTTTTATTAATTGATCATAGATTTCTTTTAAATCGTCATAGTCTTCACTGTCTTTGGCTAACCAAATTCTAAGGTTTGGCACAATTCTTTTCAAGTTTTTAATGCCATAGTTACTGGCTTTTATAGCATCGTTTCCTAAATCTTCAGTCTGTGAGCTAGGGTCTATAATTTCTATATCTGCGTATTGTTGTGCACCAAAGCGATATAAGGGATCTCCTGTATGTTTTAATATCCATTTATTTAAGGTGCCTTTTTCATTTTCTGCAGAGGTATTCAGGATAGGGCGATATCCCCAGTTTATTGAATACTTATCATACACTCCAATTTTAGGATACAAATAAACATCTTTATCTTCTGGCTGTGCTATATAATTAAATCTGGCATAATCCATTATAGATGGTGCTGTACCATATTTTTTTGTGAATGTAGCAGACCTTAAAGAATCTACTGGGTAAGCACTGCTACTGCCCATGTTATGTGGGAGTCCTAAAGTATGTCCTACCTCATGAGAAGACACAAACCGTATTAGTGTCCCCATGACCTCATCTTTAAATTTTGCACTTCTGGCGTCGGGGTTTATAGCTGCTGTTTGCACAAAAAACCAATTATGAACAAGTGTCATGATATTATGATACCAATTAATATCTGATTCTAAAATCTCACCACTACGTGGGTCACTTACATGTGGGCCATTGGCATTTGGAATATTAGAGGCTAAATATCTTACTACAGAATAACGCACATCTTCTGGAGACCACTCAGGGTCTTCTTCTGGCGTTGGTGGTTCCTTGGCTATTATAGCATTTTTAAAACCAGCATCTTCAAAAGCTACTTGCCAATCTTCAATCCCTGCTTTTATGTATGGAACCCATTTTTTAGGAGTAGCTCTATCTATGTAATACACAATCTGTTTTTTAGGTTCGACCAATTCTCCTCTTTTGAATTTTTCGATATCCTCATCCTTTACTTCTAATCGCCACCTATCTATATAAGTAACTGTTTTACTTTTATGTGCTTCAAGTCCAAAATCTACTTGTCTACTATTAAACCAGCCTACGCGCTCATCAAAATAGCGCCTTTTCATTGGTTTTTTTGGTAGTAGTATCATAGAATTATTCATCTCTACTGAAACTGCCCCTAAACTTTTATTACTTGGTGCATTACCAGCAGGATACGTTTTTACGTGTCTTGCTTCAATATTTAAAGGGTAACTTTTAATGGATTCTATAAAACTTCTGCTAGCATCCAGTCTCCCTATTTTATAGGCTTTTTTTTGCCCTGACGTAACGTTTAATGTATTAACGTCTGAAGTGAATAGTTTAGTAACATCTATAACCGTGGCAGGGTGTAACGAGTTTTTTTTATTATAAGCTTTAATATCAAAAGCATAGAGTATAGGCTCAAAATTAGAATTGACTACAGATTCGTAAATAGGTAAGGAGTCTGCCGCTACATTTCTATGGGATACCACACGCAATAATATTTTTTTATTTTTTTTCTCCCAACGTAGCATTTGTGTATTGTTCTTATTCCCACCAAAGTCAATACCTGTGGCAGTTTTAGCGATTCGTGTTACCATAAGCATCTCTCTGCCTAATAATGAGTCTTGAATTTCATAGAAATAACTCTCACCAATTTTATGAACATCAAAAAGGCCTGTATCTGTTTTTGCTTCTTTGGTTATTACCTTATCATAAGGTTTTATAGCGTCTTTTTTTGGTTTAGGTTTTTTGATAGTGTCTTTTTGTTCAGTCTTTTTCTTTTTTTTCTTAAAAAGCTGAGCTTCTGCAGTATTGGTTAGACATAAAGCAAAAAGTAATGACAAAAGAATGGTGATCTTGTATTTCATTTTTTTATGATAGATTTTTGAAAAGGATTTTGGTTAAAACTGGATAGTAGTCTAGAAAAAAGGAAGCTGGCGTGTTGTACCAACCTCCTTTTCAGACAAACTCAAAATAAACTAAAACTAAACTAATTCAATTTAGATTTTTTATATATGTTTCTGTTTTTAAAAAATACAGTAATTAAGATTTGGTGTTTCATCTACAAAAGCAGTATTATTAGGATAACTAACTTCACTTAAAACAACCTCGCCATCAGGATTTAATAACTGAAAACGTACTTCGCTTGTCCAGAATTCGCCATCACCATCAAAGGAAATAGTCATTTCTGAAGCTCCTGGACTTACATCAAAAGGAAAGTCAATATCGGCTCTACCTGGTCCCGCATTGGTAAAGTTTTGTGCAACACCATCTACAGTTATTGTTACAAATGGTGTTCCTGCTGTGTACGCCCAACCATCACCAAAAGTATCTCGAGTTCTTAAAATCCATGTGCCTGGAGATGGTCCAGTTACAGGACAAAATAATGACATATTTAAAGTGACGCTTGCTGGATTATTTACAGAATCACCATCAATGATTAGGGTTAAAACCTCACCAGTACTATCT
Organism: Flavivirga abyssicola; assembly: GCF_030540775.2. Taxonomy (GTDB): domain Bacteria; phylum Bacteroidota; class Bacteroidia; order Flavobacteriales; family Flavobacteriaceae; genus Flavivirga; species Flavivirga abyssicola. Next base: position 553,227 of record NZ_CP141266.1, read on the forward strand.
ATAGCATCACCAGCTTCTATCTGTATATTTCCTTGGTTTTCACCTTGCGCTATAGTTATTTGAGACGCTATATTATAAGCATTAGCTGTATATGTACTATTCTCTTCATCTACAGTTACACTAAATGTTTCGGTAGAGGATAAAGGAAATGAATGAAAAACTGGGATACTAAAATTACCAGTTTCTCCAAGAGTGACTGTAAAGTCATATTCATCATTAGCCACGTCTATAAATGCAAACTTATTATTTGTAAAATCTATATTTTCTTCACATGACAATACTAGTAGTGTAGTTGCCAATAATAAAAATTTTATTTTTTTCATCTTAGAATGTGTTATGTTAATCAATATTATTATTTAAACGAGATTCTATTTCTGGAATTGGATACGTCCACAGTGGATCACCCGCTGGTACTTCCAATAGTGTGGGTCTAGTAGTATCATGATTAGCATCTGTTCTATCCAATGGCAGGTTATTTCGTTTTAAATCTAGAAAACGGAACCCTTCTCCCCAAAGCTCTAATCTTCGGTACAGCCAAATTTCTTCTAAAAGATCCTGCCCCGTATTAGTAGACAACACAGCATTTGCATCTCTATTACTATTTAGTTCAAACAACGTCATTGCTGCAGTACCATCATCACCATTACGTTGTTGTGCTTCTGCTTTTATTAAAAGCATTTCTGCAGCACGCATTGCTGGGGTGTCACCTTGTTGAAGGTTTCCTCGTCTCCAATCTCTCGCCTTAAATTTAAAAGCATGATAAGGTACTTTCTGGTGACTACCAAAAGCAGTAAAAGGGTCTCCATTCTCATCTATATCTTGAAACCTGTCATCTCCTGGGATGTCTCTACTAAAATTTGCTAATCGAATATCTGTATCAGAAATAGTTACTACATCATCATAAAGTGTTGACAAAATACGTTTTGGATTTTCTCTAACGTGTCCAGAATTTCCATTCCATGTCATATTCACGAAAAAATGTCCAAAAAAGTTAGCATTAAAAAGTTCCCTAGGCCATGCCCATAGCCATTCTTGGTTAGAGACATCATTAAACCCAGTTAAGTAATCTGCATTTTCCATTAGTGGAAATCCTGCTAAAGCAGCATCTGCCATAGTTATAGCTAAATCCCAATCTTCTTGTATTAAAGCAACACGCGCCATAATACCTTGAGCTATATTTTTGTTTATGTAGTATTTACTATCTCTTTCTTCAGTAAGTAAATCTATAGCTCTTTCTAAATCTGAGTTTATAAGGGTATAGGTTTCTCCAACTGTAGATCTAGGTGCTGTGTCTTGAGTAGAGGTTGTATAAATTACAGGACCTAACTGCGTGTTCTCTGTACCTGCAACATAACGATCTCCAAAAAGTTGTACTAAATGCAAATACGCGAAAGCTCTAACGGTTAGCGTTTGCCCTTTAATGTTATCTTTTATTGAATCGGGACCAGATGTACCATCTATATTATCTAGTATTAAATTGGCTTGATTTATAATAGCATAGGAATGTGCCCAAGCCATTTCTACAAGACCACTTTCAGCACCCGTTAACATTTCCCAAGTATAGGCGTCTTGATACCTTATATCAAAAGAAAGGTCACCTGCTACAAAAGGAATATCTTCACCTAGAAAATCCATTTGCACAAGTTGTATTGGGTAGCCTCCTCTTTCTTGACTATTTATTGTTGCCGATTGAGAGGTTACAACTCTATTGGTCATAGAGCCTATTAACCCATCTAAGGCTAATTGAGCATTTTCCACATTGCCTAAAATAACACCATTAGAAGGTGCATCCTTATTGATGTTTTCTAAAAAATCTTCTGAGCAAGAAGCAGTAAAAATTACCGCTAAACAGATTGCAATTTTTTTTATGTGTTTTATTGTTCTTTTCATGATTCTAAAATTTAAAATTAACACCTAAGCTGAAGATACGTCCTGGGGTAAACCTTGTTAATCCTTGTCCACCACTAACGTTTCCATTGATACCTTTCTTAGTACTAAAAAATGCCAAGTTCTCTCCAGTTACATATATGTTAGCAGCTTTCATATTTATCTTTTCGACAAGATTTTTAGGGAATCGCCAATTTAGAGTGACTCGCCTTAATACCATGTTATCACGCTTTATAAGCCACCTATCTGATTGCCCTGTGACATGTCCGGCGTGTGTAGCTCCTAAATCGAATCTTGGAATATCTGTGATATCTCCAGGTTTTTGCCATGCATTTAAAATGTCTCTGGAAGCTGAACTACCTGCCGTAGGATGTAGGAATGTTCTAGACGGTTGATCTATAATATAGCCTCCTAACTGGTAGGATAGTAGTGCTGCTAAGCTAAAGCCTTTATACCTAAGGGTATTGGTAATCCCTCCAAAAAGATCTGGTGTTGAATTTTTTCCAGTTCTATGCCTTTGTGCAACGGCTCTGTTAGGTGTTAAGGTGTCTTGACCTACAATAATATCTCTATTTTCACGGTAAAGCCTAGGTTCTCTAAGTCCACGATATAGAGGATCTCCGTTAGCTGGGTTAACTCCAACATAATTACGACGATACCATTCAAACAACTGTCGTCCTTCAGTTAAAATCCTTGAGCCTAAATCAATTGGTTCGCCATTGGCTAGTTTGGTAACTTCTGTATCTGTTGTTGCTATATTTACGTTAAGATTCCAAGTAAAATCTTTGGCTCTAATAATATCACCTTGTAATTGTACTTCTACTCCTTTATTTACAATCTCACCGATATTTAAACTTAAAACAGGAGTATCGTCTATAAAGGATGGTCTTGGTAAGCCTAACGACGGTGCAAATGGTACATTGAATATTAAATCTCTAGATGTTTTTTGGTAGTATTCTACAGTACCAGAAATTCTGTTTTTTAATACATTAAATTCTAAGCCAAGATCTAGTGTTTCCTGTCCTTCCCAAACTAGGTCTGGTGCACCAGGTGTACCAGGAACATAACCAGGATTAACAATATTACCACCTCGTTTAAATGTGGCTTGAGAGACGTAAGATGAGAGGCCGCCTGTGTTTCCAGCTGTTCCTATAGACGCTCTTAATTTTAAAAAATCTATCCATTTTACATTATCCATAAAAGATTCTGAGCTGATATTCCACCCTAAACCTACGGAGTAGAATTCTCCCCATCTGTTTTTTTCACTTAGTATAGAAGATCCATCACTTCTATATGAAAATGAGGCTAGATATTTGTTTTTAAAATTATAATTTAATCTAGTGAAATAACTTTCTAGTGAAAATTCATCTAGATTGGAATCTAAGGTAAACCTATCGTCTAATGTTTCTGGAGTACCAACTATTTCTGGGTCAAAATTTGAAAACTCGATGTTGCCATCAAAAATTTGATTTTCTTGTCTTGCAAAAAGATATTCACTTGTTCTTTGAAAACTTTCATGACCTAGTAATACGCTAAAATCATGGTCTCCAAAACTTTTATCATAGGTTAACAATTGATTAAACGTAATAGCTCTTGATACGTTGTAACTTCTAGATGCATTTCTATCTATTGGTAATCTTGAAAAGGCAAAGGCTCTATTTTGTCTGTTATATAAATCTACACCAACACCCGTTCTGAGTTTTAAGTTTTTAGTAAAGTTAATTTCTAAAAAACCTCTGGAAGACAATACGGTAGCTGTATTTTTAGAATCATCTAACCCTGCTGTTCTAATAGGGTGAACTCCCGCTTGAAAAGCTCTTCGTCCACTTCTAATACCAAATGCATCAGGATATATTTCTTGACCATTACTGTCCAACTCTTGTGCGCCTAAATCAAACTCTGGGTTTCCACTTGCATCTAGTACTCTATTGCCGTTTTCATCTAATAAATAAACAGGGTATATAGGCGCTATTGTTCTTGAAAAAGCTAATAAACTTGCATTGTTGCCATCAGCACCACTGTCTAGTGTAATATTGTGTGATGCATTGATGTTGAAGCCTACATTAAGCCAGTCAGTAGCTTGAGAATTCAAATTTAACCTAGCGTTAAAACGCTCAAAAGAAGAACCTACAACAAAGCCGTCTTCTTTGGTATACCCAACAGAAGCAAAGTAGTTTGATTTTTGATTCCCAGCAGATACATCAAAACCATAATTTTTTCTAAATGCTAGAGGCGTAGCCGAAGCCCACCAATCTAAATCGTTTGGATTTACAAGTAATTGGGCATTGGGATTAAGTACTCCATCCGTACCTACCAACTGATCATCAGGAACATCATAGATATTATATCCTAAGGTATTTATAAGATTATTTGTAGCGAATTGTGAGGCGTCTTGTTCACTGAATCCTGCAGTTACTTGACGATTTCTAAGACCTGTCCACATTAACTCATAATATTCCTTACTATTAAGTGAATTGTCAAGTGGGATAGCAGATGTTACAACCCCTTCTTGTAATCTTAAATTGAATGTAGCTTTTTGCCCCCTCCCTTTTTTAGTTGTAATTAAGATGACACCATTGGCTGCTCTAGATCCATAAAGTGCTGTTGCAGAGGCATCTTTTAAAACTGAAACACTCTCAATATTATCAGGATCAAGAGCAGCTAGAGGGTCGGTAGCATCGGTAGTATCAAATACACCACTAAATGCACCTACATCATAAGGAAAACCATCTATAACGTAAAGTGGACTAGAGGCATTAAGTCTTGCAGAGCCTACACCACGTATTATAATTTCTGGACTTGAACCAGGAGCACCTGAAGTCGCAAAAGTTTGTAGACCAGGTATAGTACCTACAAGCGCATTAGTTATATTTGTTACTGGTCGTTCTGCGAAATCTTCTGATTTTATAACAGCTACTGATCCTACTAAAGATTGTCTTTTAGAAGTTCCGTATGCTACAACTATTGTTTCCTCTAAAGCCTCAATGGAATCTTCCATAACAACATCAATAACCTTTGAATCTCCAACTAATAATGTCGTGACTTTTTTACCAAGGTAATTAAAGACCAGTTTTTGGCCTTTTTCTGCAATAATTCTGTAGCCTCCATCAAAATCGGTAAGTGTCCCTCTATTTATACCTTGGACTGACACGGTTACACCGCTCATAGGCAATCCATTCTCATCGATTACTACTCCAGTAATAGGTTCTTGCAAAGGAGACAGATTACGCTCCTTTAAAACAATGGTTCTATTGGGAGCTAATTCATAATACAAATTACCAAAGGCTAGGCTTTTAACTAATAAATCATGTGCATTTATTAGTCCTTTTTTCACTTCAATCTCAGGTGCATCTATAAAAGCATCCGATCTGTAAGCAAACCTGTAATCTGTTTGCGTTCTTATAATTTCAAAAACTTCATCTACAGTAAGAGTTCTGTCCGACTTAATTTCAATTTTTACATCTTGAGAAAATAGGTCTCCGGAAGAGAAACTAAATGCTGCAGTGCAAAACAAGAGTATAAATGTTCTCATAATGAAATTAATAATCTCTTTTCTTTTTAGGAAAAGAACTTGGTTAGTTTTTATTTCCATAAATTTGTTATGTGTTAGTTAATTAATAATTGATTAATACGTACCAGAGGGAAATACAGGTTTGTAGTGTGAGAATTCCGAACCTTGTTTCCTTCTTTTTTTATTTAAAAATAATAATGTTGTTTTTTATGTCATAAGCTATGTTATTTGAGTTAGTTATTATTGAAAGTATATCTTCTATTTTTTGATCCTTACCTAAAACCCCTGTAAACTCTATAGTTTCTATCTCTGGATTTGTAAAGATAGCTTCTGTATCATACCATCTTGATAAGGTTTTCATAATATCTTTTAGGGGTAATTTTTTAAAACTGAAAATACCATTTTTCCATGCTATAGCTTCAGAAACATTTGCTTCTACAATGCTTATTTCTGGAGAATTATTATTTACGATAGATTGATAATTTGGAGAAAGTAACTTCGTATTGATTTTATTGTTTATTGAAACACTGCCTTCTATAAGTGTGGTAAATGTGCTATCTTCATCATCATAGGCTTTAATATTAAATTTAGTCCCTAAAACTTCTATATCTTGTAACTTTGAATGGACTATAAATTTTGAACCATCATTTTTACTACTGGAAGTAACCTCAAAATAAGCTTCTCCGTAAACTAATTCTACTGTTCTAGGATTGCCTTTAATAAAGTTTACAGGATATTTTAATTTTGAATCTGAATTCAACCATACTTTGGTGCCATCTGATAATTGGACCGTATACTGTCCGCCTCTGGGTATGGTTAAATAGTTATAAGCCGTTTCATTTACATCATCTTTTTGGTGGTATATTAATTGATTACCATCGCTCTTTATGTATTCTGATTCGTATGATTTATTTTTTTCTAAAATAATTTCATCTCCTCCATTTATAGTTAATATAGCTTTGTTGGAACCTGCTCTAATGGTCTCTTCTGATAGTTTAGGGCTGTTGGTTAATACAGGATCTGTATTTTTATTAAGAAATGGAATGGTTAACAAAACTGCCATAATAGCAACGACGGCATATTTACTGAATTGTTTTATACGTTGTATCCTTAAATTCTTTTTAAGTTTTTTCTTTACGTTTAATTTTGCCTTTTCTAAATCAAAATCATCCATACTTAGTGCAATTAAATATTCTGTTTTTGCAAATCGATTAAAAGTTTCTATATTTTTTTCGTTTCTCAGCCATAAATCTAGTGTGATTAGCTCTTCATGGCTGGCTTCCTTATTAAGAAACTTTACAATAATTAATTCTATTTTTGTCTTTTCCATCCTGCTTGTTCTATTACATATGATACAAAAAAATGCCTCCCCCCTTTCTTTTTTATCATTTTTTTGTTATTTTTTTTTAGATTTGTTAATGATTTAGTTAAATTTATTACAAATTTTTCATTATAGGTTTTGGATTTTAACAATAATAAATACTTGTCGGCAAGGTTAAAATTAGGGGATGAAAAGGCCTATGATTTTTTAATGGATGTGTATTATAAAAAGCTATGTTCCTATGCGCGTTCTTTAACTAATGACAAAGAAAAAGCTGAAGATATTGTTCAAAACGTAATGGTGAACATTTGGAATTCCCGTAAAAAAATAGAGTATAATGTTTCAATAAATAGCTATTTATATAAATCGGTTTATAATGAGTTTTTAAGTGAATTTCGAAAGAATGCAAAAGTTATTTATTTAGAAAAGAAATATTTAGAAGCTATTGATTTAGTTATGGAAGACAATGATTTGGATATTGATGTTTTAATGAATGTCGTAAACAAAGAAATAGATAAGCTACCATCTAAATGCAAAGAAGTATTTGTTTTGAATAAGAGACAAGGCTTAACACATACTGAAATTTCCGAGCATTTAAATATTTCAATTAAAACTATTGAAGGCCATATGACTAGGGCTTTTAAAATTTTAAATGAAAAACTTAGTAAAAAAATGAAACCTATCCTTTTTTTGCTTTTTGGGTTTAAAGATGACTTGAATAAAGCAATACGTTAGATCATTAAATGTTACATGCCATATAGGAGTTTCAAAGAAAACAATTCCATAAACAGCATTTTTCTATAACATTACTTTAACTCGATTTAATTTTTTTTATAAAAATAATATTAAGTCAATGATTTTTAGTCGTTTGTCATTTCGACAGAGCGAAGTATGAGCGACGAGAAATCTCATAAGGAAGGGAACAATAAAAAACACAAAAGAGGTCTAAAAAGTGTCATTCTGAATATTACCGAGAAACAAAATATATTTTGTTTCGAAGGTATCAGCGAAGCTGTGAAGAATCTCTTTTAAAATAAACAGCTCTGATTATGAGCGGAATAAGATTCTTCGCGTTGCTCTGAATGACAAAATTAATCACTTTTTAGACCTCTTTTATATCATACCATTTCATATGAGAACTGGTATAAAATAAATTTCTTTAACTAACGTGAATCTTGGATAAGAAAATTTATGTCAGTTAGAGTGATTTTTGCAAAAAATCGTATCGAAAATAAATAAATTTTCGACAAAAGAAGCTTCTCGATACATCCCGAAGCAAGTTCGGGACACTCGAAGTGACATCTTGAACTCTCAAACAAGATTCACGTTAACTAGTTATAATTTGAAGTAGACACTTCAAAATTAGAGTCTTTAGCTGCCAAATAACGTTCAGCATCTAAAGCTGCCATACAACCTGTCCCAGCTGCGGTAACCGCTTGTCTGTAAACATGATCTGCTGCATCACCAGATACAAATACACCTTCTATATTTGTTTTAGATGTTCCTGGTTTATTAATAATATACCCTGTTTCATCTAAATCTAAAAAGCCTTTAAAAATATCGGTATTGGGTTTATGTCCTATAGCCACAAAAAATCCTGTAGCAGGAATTTCATGTTTTTCATTCGTTTTATTATTAAAAACTCTTACGCCGGTTACCACTTGACCATCACCTAAAACCTCATCTGTTTCGGTATTGAAAAGAATCTCTATATTCTCTGTATTCTTAACTCTGGCAGCCATAATTTTAGATGCTCTAAACTCATCTCGTCTAACCAACATAGTAACTTTAGTACATAGTTTAGATAAATAATGAGCTTCTTCACATGCAGAATCTCCTGCTCCTACTATAACGACTTCTTGATTTCTATAAAAGAATCCATCACATACAGCACATGCAGATACACCTCCACCCAATTTTAAATATTTCTGTTCAGAATCCAAACCTAAATATTTGGCTGAAGCTCCTGTAGAAATAATAACCGTATCACAATGAATTTCTTTGGTATCATTAACCCATACCTTATGCACATCTCCAGAAAAATCAACTTTTGTAACCCAACCATCTCGCACATCTGTTTCAAAACGCTCTGCTTGCTTTTGCAATTCAATCATCATTTCTGGCCCGGTTATACCGTTAGGGTATCCTGGGAAATTTTCAACTTCATTAGTTGTTGTTAATTGACCTCCAGGTTGCGTGCCTTGGTACAAAACAGGCGACATATTAGCCCTAGCTGCATAAATGGCTGCTGTATAACCAGCAGGTCCCGAACCTATAATTAAGCATTTAATCTTTTCTATTGTATCAGACATAATCTTTGTTAATTTTAATCAAAGCAAAAGTAGAATATTTGATTAAATCCTTACATATATTTTATCAACAGTTTTTATGAAAAGATAGAATTTGATTATAAGAGCGCTTATTACTACAAAAAAACTTGTTGTGAGTCAAATAAGTTTGCTTCCCCCAGAACTGCCAAAAAAGACAGTTCTGACTTATCCGAAGAAGCCCTATATCATTGGAAGCCCTAACGCAAAACGTCGAGGCATTCTTTATATTAACGAGCTTTTAAATATACATTTTTCAATGGTCATATTTAACATTATGTTCATAAAAGCAATAAAGAATTTCTTGAAACGAACTATCCTCAAGGCAGGGCTATAGAAGTATTTCGCTCGTTTCATACCCAATCAAGTTGCCCACAAGGCTTGACCTTTGGATCAAAAACGAAATTCTGTTATTTAGATTCCCGTTCCTGTCTGCCATGCCTTTGGATTGGTAAACCGACAGCTACAATGTACCCACATCTTAAAAAAATCATTATTTACTTTTCTTTGCGCGTCCAAAGAAAAGTAACAAACCTGCTCCTTTATATTCCTCTATTAACTTACGATAGGCTATCTGATATTTCTGAATTTTATTTATTTCTGTTTTAAGACCTTTTCCTGTTTGAATCAAGCGATTCATATTTATTGTAATAACATCAATAGAGCCTGCTGCCCCTTGCTCCATGGGAATAACTAAACGTATTATAACTTATCTCATTTTTCTAAAATTTGATGACGAAATTGAGGAAGCTGCTAAATAAAATTGTAATTAAAAATACGTTTTAAAACAACGTGTCCTAAAAAAATTGCTTGAAACTTTTTTACTCAGAAAATCCTACGGATTTTCCTCTGGTTCGTTCCATTTTTATTAAGTTAGTTGTTTAATTACAAATTACCCTTATACCAGCCATTGTGATTAAACAAACAGATTACCCCGATTAAAAATTAGTATAAAAGATGGAGCTGAGCAAAATAGAAAATATAATAACTGGCATTAGAAAATATTATTCTGTATCAAATGATTCAATTAACAAAATAGCCAACCTGCTTACTGAAAATCATTTGCCTAAGCATCATTTATTAACAAAGGCTGGCTGCATTGATAATTCTGTTTACTTTATCGAAAAAGGCTGCACTAGGACTTACTTTTTAGTTGACGGGAAAGAAATTACAAATTGGTTTAGCAAGGAAGGCGATATAACATTTTCTTCAGATGCTTTATATCATAGGGCAAAAGGCATTGATTTTGTTGAGCTATTAGAAGATTCAACTATATTTTCAATGCCAATTACAGCATTAAATCATCTATATGAAACTGATATTGATATTGCAAATTGGTCTAGGGTAATTCATCAAGAAGTATTGCTAAAAATGCAAGCCTTGCGAATTGACCGATTATCCATATCATCAAAAGAACGTTACGAGAATTTTCTTAATGAGAACCCTAATTTAATTAATCGTGTTAATCTGGGATATATTGCTTCATATTTAGGGATGACACAACAGCATTTAAGTACTATTCGTGCAAGTTGATATATTTTAAGATAGATGAAAAAAATGCCGCTATATTATACTTACTTTTATGATTAAATAATAGTATATGAAAACAGAATTACAAAAGTGTTTAAGCGGAGAAACTTTTAATACATCAAATGAAGAAATACAAAACTTTATTCATTCAGCTAGGAGACTTACCAAGATATATAATACAACTCCAAGCACTGATTCTAAAAAGAGACATGAGATATTAAGCGAATTGTTTGAAAAGAAAGGCGACAATGTAAATATTGATACCCCTTTTTATTGTGACTATGGCAGACATATCTCCATTGGCAACAATGTGATTATTAATATCAATTGCACATTTGTTGACTGTAATAAAATTGAAATTGGAAACAATGTATTAATTGCATCAAATGTCCAAATCTATACTGCTACGCACTCACCCGATGTTAATGAAAGGCTTATAGAAAACTGGAATTACGAATCTGGAACACCTTATTTTAAAACCTATGCATTACCTGTTAAAATAGAAGATAACGTCTGGATTGGCGGCGGCGTTATTATCTTATCAGGCGTTACCATAGGTAAAAACTCCGTTATTGGAGCAGGGAGTATTGTTACAAAATCAATTCCTGAAGATTGTGTGGCAGTCGGAAACCCTTGTCGTGTGATTCGGAAAATCAATGAAAAAAAGTAAAGATTATGGAGAAGATTAAAGCTGTTATTTTTGACCTCGATGGTACCATAGGAGATACAGTTCCATTATGCATTCTTGCTTTCAGGAAATCTATAGAAACCCTTATAAACAGATCTGTATCCGACGAAGAAATCATAGCAACCTTCGGACCTTCAGAAGAGGGAACAATAATGGCATTGGCTCCTAATCATTATGAACAAGGAGTTGCTGATTATTTGCGCTACTATAAGATGTTTCACGATATCTGTCCAAACCCATTTCATGGAATAAAAGAATTACTTGATAGTCTTAAAGAAAAAGGTGTTCGTATTGCAATGGTTACTGGTAAAGGTAAGTACAGTACAGAAATATCTTTGGATAAGTTTGAATTGAAGAATTATTTTGAAATAATAGAAACAGGACATCTTGAAGGAGGTAGAAAACCAGAAGGCATACAAACGGTGTTAGATAGTTTTAATGAACTATCCAATCATGAGGTAGTTTATGTTGGTGATGCTCCGAGTGATATTACTGCTAGCAAAGAGGTTGGAGTTCCTGTCATTGCAGCAGCATGGTCGGATACCGTCAAGCCTGAAAGACTTGCTGAATTAAAACCAGATGAATTATTTTGCAGCATAGATGCTTTTGCAAACTGGATAAATCTGAAGATTTAATAGAAAGTACTACACACGACAAAGAACAGAGTTAAAAAAATGGGTGTTCTTTAGGTAACTGAAACCTAATCCAATTATTTATTTGAGTTTTTTGTTTGAAACCAAACGCACAAAAAACAAAAAACACTGATAATCATACAATTAACAGTGTTTTGATTTTACCTATTTCTAGGTTCGTCGGGGTGGCAGGATGATAGTTAAACTGCCACTATGCAGTAATATCAATACTTTACAAAATAGACCAAAAAGTGTTAACCGAATCGTGAACCTATCTGTTAGATTGAAATAGTATTTTTTATCTGAACGTCTCTACACAAATTTACAATTTTAGTAACATTAATACTAGATAAAACAAATCAAATATTATGCTAAAATGTTAAATATTGACACACAATTTCTTCTTTAATTCCTGTGTATTCTGAGAACTCATCTACTGTTATAAACTGATGCGACTCTTTGTCTAATGACTCTTTTATAGTTTGAAGTAGTTTTCGACCATAGCGCTCGCTCCTACCTGTGATAAGTTGGATGTCTTTTGGATATATACAGGCTCTAATAGTATTCATTTAGGCTTTATCTATACTTTATGTATAGTTAATCTATACTTAGTCTATATGTCAAATTTCGGAAAAAAATACTTGTCTCGGACGGAATGACTTCTTACTTTTTTATTTGAATACAAATCTAAGTTGTTTTGTTCTATTAATTTAAAAATGAACTATTATGGCAAAACAAACTGGAATTATTAAACTTAAAGGAACTATCGGAGATATTTCCTTTTATAAAAGCACAGATGGCCACTTAGCAAGGTCGAAAGGTGGTGTTGACGGTAAACGTATCGCTAATGATCCTGCCTTCCAAAGAACTCGTGAAAATGGTTCTGAATTTGGACGTGCTGGTAAAGGTGGTAAGGTTTTACGAAATGCAATTCGTATTCTTTTGCAGAATGCTAAAGACAAACGTGTGGTTAGCCGATTGACTAAGGACTTATTGGCTATCGTAAAGACCGATGCTACCAATACAAGAGGCCTTAGAACTGTTCAAGATGGAACTTTAAGTTTGTTAGAGAACTTTGAATTCAATTTGAATGGGAAATTAGGCTCTACACTTTATGCGGCTTTTACTAAAGCCTTTGATCGCGCTTCTGGCGATGCTACTTTAGGTCTTGCAGCCTTTTCTCCAACCGTTAGAATTGCCGCACCTATTGGAACGACACACTTTAAAATAGTGATGGGTGCTTCAGAATTGGATTTTGTAAATGAAACCTCAACATTTGAAAATGATGAGACGGCTATTTTACCTTACACAGCTGCTAATACTGCTGCGATTGCTCTAACGGCTTCTTTAACGGCTAACTCTACGTTACCAGTAATTCAAGTCTTAGGTATTGAGTTCTATCAAGAGGTAAACGGACAAATGTACACGCTTAAGAACGGTACTTACAACGCCTTGGCTATTGTCACTATTGATACACCCTAATTATGGAGTTAATACTTAACAGAGCTTATTTTAAAGAGGGTACTAATGGTACTCTCTTTTGCGCTGATAAATTCTTATGTCATACCATTGAGTTACCCTGGAGAGAAAACAAACGATCTATTTCTTGTATTCCTGAAGGGCGTTATAAAGTTGTTAGCAGATATTCGAAACGCTTTAAGAACCATCTTTGGATAAAAGGTGTTTCTAACAGGCGGTTAATTCTTATTCATCCTGCCAATGATGCACTAAAAGAGCTTGAAGGCTGTATTGCTCCAGTGACTTACCTGGGAGGCTTAGGTAAAGGTATTTATTCGCGAGATGCCATGCAAAAATTATTGTTTTTGGTCCATCAGGCTCAAGACAGAAAAAAAACTATTTTTTTAACTATTAAATCCTAAAATCATGAATCTAGTAGAACGTTACAAAAAACCAACTCCGAAGTTTTTCAAAACTTTACGAAATATTGGCATTGCTCTAGCTGCTGCTGGAGGAGCTATTATCGCTGCTCCTATTGCTATGCCCGCACTCGTAATTACTATTGCTACTTATATGACTGTTGCTGGTACTGTGGCTACCGCAGTAAGTCAGGCAGTTGTTATTGATGAAAGTAAAACGAATGCAGCTGAAGGTGGATCATAATATGAAAGCAAGTGTGTTTGGAGGCACATTTTTTGCATCGATTGTTAATATTGGTGTAGAAGATCTTGTCACTACCTCCATACTTGCTTTTGTTGGTGCTGTTGTGAGTTTCTTCGTTTCAGTCATTTTAAAATTTCTATTTGAGAGGTTTAAAAATAGACTCAAAAGATAATTTTGAAACGACAAACCCATCAACATTAATTTTACAAAGAGAAACGAAAAAGCTTAAAAAAGGAAAGAGAAAGCAGAGAACACCAAGCACGCTAGTGCTTATCTTTGTTTTCTCTTTCCTTTTTAATATTAAAGTTCAAAAAATATTGAAACAAGGGTAATATTTACCTCTACAATTTAAACGAGTGTAATTTTTTAGTATATTTACCTCTGTTTAAATTACAGGTGTAATCATTACTCTTATAAAATGGCAAAATTTAATAGAACAATACCTTATAACGATTTACCTCTTTTACCACCAAAGAAGGATTTAGAAACTACAAAAGTATTGCGAAAAACTATTGATGCCAGTAGAGCCTTGGCTCAACTTAATGGGATGCTTACCAATTTACCAAATCCTACGTTGTTTTTAGATACGATACACTTACAAGAGGCTAAAGCTAGTTCTGAAATAGAAAATATCATTACTACTAATGATGATTTGTATAAAGCTATAGTCGCTGATAAAAAGTTTGATAATCCTGCAACGAAAGAAGTCATAAGTTATAAAGAAGCACTTTGGGATGGTTTACGAGACATTGAAAAACGCCCTTTTATAACTACTAATTTATGTGTAGACATAGTACAAAGCATAAAAAAGAATACTGCCGGTATAAGAACAACACCAGGAACTGCTCTTAAAAATGCAAAAGGAGATACTATTTACACACCACCAACTGGGGAAGACACTATAAGAAAGAAACTAGCCAATCTTGAAACTTTTATTAATGGAGAAGATACTATTGATCCACTAATTAAAATGGCGTTAATGCATTATCAATTTGAAGCCATACATCCCTTTAGTGATGGTAATGGTAGAACTGGTCGTATTTTATTGTTACTATATTTAAAGATTGAAAACCTTTTAGATACGCCTGCTATTTATTTAAGTGAATACATTATTAAAAATAAAGCAGATTACTATGTGAAATTACGGAATGTTACAGAAAATGAAGATTGGGAAGCATGGGTACTTTATATGCTTGAAATGATAGAATTTACTGCAAATAAAGGCTTAAAGCGTCTAAAAGATGTAACAGCGCTTATGAAGATTATGTCTGAAGAAGTAAAAGCTACAATACCCAAGGTATATTCTAAAGAACTTATAGAAATCTTATTTAGATTGCCTTATACAAAACGTCAATTTTTAATTGATGCAGGATTAGGTACTCCGAAAACTGTTGGTAATTATCTCATGGAATTAGAACATGCTGGTTTTTTAACTTCTCAAAAAGTAGGTAAAGAAAAATTATACTTAAACCATAGTTTAATGGCTGTTTTAGAGAAAGATTAATACATCTATTTCACGGGGCAAAATGACGTAGGTGGAAGTAATTATTGATGTTGTGCCAGGAAAAAATAAATAAAGTACATTATGGAAATAATGTGCTTTTTTTATGTGCGGTGTTGAGGTGTGTAAATGAAATGAATGATTCCCTGATAAGGGATTAAATGAATGTAATTTACTTACCGCAGACACATGGGGACATTGATAATTGCTGGAAGCTACTCCTTTGAATGGGTGGGGGGGGGGAAAGAGGCACACGGATTTTAAGTCCTTGTATCTGTTATACTAATGCGGAGAAAGAGGGATATTCCGCCTCGGAAATTTTATAAATTGTCCTTTATCTAAGACAAGTTAATTTAAGGATTTTCTTTTTCTTGATGCCATTTTAAACTTAGGGACAAAATTGACTTAATTGACTCCATAGGCAAATCTGTTTGAGGGTTTATTCTAAGTAGCGCAATGCTTCTGTGATTTGTTTGCTCTAGGTCGGGATGGTTTAATTGTTTTCCTTCTTCTATTAGAAGACAAGGTTCATTTGTTTTTTTATCTACCCATAAATAACAAAACACACTTTCTCTGTACTTAAAAACTGGAGTTTTGTACTTTACTGATTCAGTCAAAAATTGATTGTGACTCAATACTATATCCCTCAAGGCCAATAAGCATTCTCTATTTTGTTCATTTTGGTTTAAGAAATAATCGTCAATTTCTTTAAGCATCATGCTATTCTTATCATTTCTAACAAATATAAAATCTATAAGAGACACTTTGTGTCAGGCGTACTGATTTTTTAATTGCCTTAAAGATACTTATAAATAGTACTTAATAATGTTTGAAGTTCTAAATTGAGCGCAAAGGCAAGCTGCTATTTTACATAATGGCGTTATTACTACAGCTTTGGGGATGTGGTGGGTGTAGCCGCTGATGTTATAACAGACCGTTATGTAACTTAGCTTGGGATAGGGTTTAAATTATTAGCTTTTTGTTGGAGCAGCTCTTTATAGTTGTGAAATGAGGTACGAATGGAACAAGCTGTAATGTGCTGCAAATGCGTTGGAAATTTAAACACTATAGAAGTGTGGCGCGCGGAACAAACCAAAAGACAGAGGGTTTTGAGCTTTCGTCAGGCTCAAGCCAGGGCAAGCGAGAAAACTGGGTTTTGGTTTGTGGGGAATTAAAATTCCAAAACAATACCTATCATTTTAACTTTTTGATGGATTAACTCTTCTATGGTTCTCTAAATAATCTAAATTTGGCCACCACAATTTATTTTTTGGTAGTATTATTTTCTGGTTATTAAAGCTACCTGTTAAGGTTTCATCATGACTTGATGATTGTTTTAGCTTTGGGTTAATCATTATTTTGTAATTATCACTTATTTTGATGTACCCTTTATCAAATAAACCATGATGATTAGCACATAAAAGCAGTCCATTACAAATATCCATTTTTTGATTATTATTTGACTTGGACCATGGTATTATATGAGCTGCTTGTAAAATAATTTTGTAACTGATGCCACAAATAGCACATTTAGATTTATATGCTTTTAATAATGCTTTCCGGAAAATTATTTGAGCTGTTCCTCGAACTTTAACTTTCTGGAAAACTGTATTTGATTTTTCAGGTTTTTCTAATAGTGTATTAATTAAATCCTGTTCGTTTTCTTCTGTTAACGCATAGTTAAAAGGGTTTGTAAACTGTGACCAATTGTAGTTGTAAACTTCTCTCTTGCCTTCTTTAATATTATCTCTATCCCAAGCAATAAAACCTTTTCCAGGCATACCACTTTCATCTCCTATGAGAATTGTAAGAGGTGGTAATTTATTCTCTAAACAATATTCTTGAATAACCGCAAGCACAAATCTAATGGCTCTATGGTGTATGCCAATTTTATCACCGAGCCCCTTGTATCTAACAAAGTCTTTCTTTTCTGCAACTTTTATTAATACTTCCCATGCTTTTGCTGCTCGTTGATGTTGGTTTACTTCTTTACTCATTACGAATTTTTGAAGAGTTTCTGGATTCATTTATAGCCTCTATCAAAGAGTCATAATTTTTAAGCTCTGATAAGAAAGGTGACTTAAGAAACCCTAAATGCTTATTTGAATCATCATCAATGATTGTATCAAAGGATTTTTGAATTGTATTTTTTGTTTTACGCTGTTTCTCCAAAACATCACCCAACCAGCTTTTGCCATTTTGTGCTACCTGTCCGAAAAATCTTTTACCTATTTTAAATATGTAATCCCATGATTCTATTTCTTCATTAAATTTGGCATCACAGACAATATCAATTTTCAATTCTTTTTCTTCTATACGTTCTTTTTTATTTATGTATTTGAATAAAGTTTTAGGCTCTACTTTAACATTAAAATCTATTTTTGGATGGTTTTTATTAAACGGATAAAATATTTTCTTGCCTTTTTTTAAGATATCCGTTTCCCCTTTAGAATCAGAATTACAATCATTACATAATGGAAATAAATTGTTGAAGTTAACAGCAGAAAATGGGTAATGTTTTAAGGGTAAGTAATGATCATATGCCGAATGACCTTTATCGTAAACATTTTTAATAATACCATATCCGCAGCCTGGGCAAAAACTAAACTCATTATCCCATATTAAATCGTCATAATATTCCTTTTTTGTACCAAATTCAGAGAATACATCTTTCCAAGAAAGAAATTTAGAATATAATTCCTTAAAAAAGTCTATTAATAATCCTGAAATTTCATCTTTAACAGAAGATATAGGCAACCTCTTCGTTGGATTTAAACACAGATACTCAATATTGTTATTGTTATCAAAAACCTCAATCAATTTTACCCTTTCTTTATTATCTAATTTTTTACTCTCTTTATAAATAGTTTCAATGGACTTTTTAAACCAATCTGAACGATTATTATCATATAATTTTACTAAAATAGGATATGCCTTTAACTTTGTATAACAGTCTTCGTTATCTGCTTTACATATAACTTCTACAACCAGATTTCTAATCAAATCATGAGCTTTAAAAATTTTATGTTCTATTTTATGATAACTATATAGCATTATTTCTTTTTAAGTTCATTCAGTTTAGTAAACAGTAGAATTTTTTCTATTGAATCTCCTAAATCATTTGTTCTATTTTTATATGTTCTTACTTCTTCTTCTGTTAACGACTTTTTGTTTTTTATTTCTTCTTCAATTTCTAAAATAATTCTTGACGAAAAATCTCCAATAGTATTACCTCTATTAAAAATATTATCCATGATTAAGTCTACTGAAGTTCCAAAAGTTCTAAAATTCATGTTAAAAGCACTTTTTGGTTGCTTTCCTTTTTCAAAAACTAATACTTTATCTGGGAAACAGTCTGAAATAATGAAGGGTGAATGTGAAGTGATTAGGATATCCCTCATTAAATGATTGGTTCCACTTTTACTTAAACTATCCTTTAGTAAACTTATAAACTCTGAACGCCACTCTGGATTAAAATGTGTTTCTGGCTCATCAAGAAGCATCAATGTGTTTTTATCTTTTAAAATCAAACAAATACCCATTGTGTGTAGAAACTGATGCTCTCCATCTGAAAATGCCTTTAATAACATTTTGTCTAATGAGTTTTTCTTCTTTATTTTAAATAAATTGAAATGAAATACGAGTTCTGACTCTTCAAAAGAAGGAACTTTATACATGGCATATAAACTATCTGAATTATAAATCTCTTTCTTAAGCGACTTACTAACTACTCTTAAATTTAATAAATTGAGTATTTGAAATGCCTTAAATAGCTCTATTGGCGAGTTAAAATGTATCTTAAAGGCTTTTTTTAATTCACTACTTTTAGTTTTAGAATCTTGATCAAAATAAAAATCTAATATTTCTATTTTATCATTAGTATTTTGGAATACTGCAGTAGCGCAACTACGCAATTTTTCTAGAATCTCATCTGCAAGTGGTAATAGGTAACCAAGTTCTGGGTCGTCTGCTTTATGGTATAATTTATGGTCGTTTATTACTAATCTAAAACTATGTAACTTATCTATTTCTAGTTGTTCTTTAATAGGTTCTAAGGTATCATCATCTTGAATTAAAAAGTTTGCCAGCAATATGGCTTGACTCATATGATAATCCATATACACTAAACTACTTTCGGGTTTTTCATTTAGGTTATAAGTAAGCTTTAATTTATTTCTATTTTTAAGATGATAATAGTACTCGTCTAATTGTAGTAATCTTGATTTAACAAATGGAAGGCTTAAAATCTCATTTTCTCCTGAAGAGTATCCAATAACTAATTCTGGTAAATAACTTCTTATTGGGTTTGAAATCTCTATAAATACAGATTCTGTAATTTGGTCTTGAGCAGTAATTTTAATCTTTGGCGCTTCTAACTTCTCTTTTCGTATAATTACATTGGCATAATCTTCTACAGATTTTTTTTCGCTCTCTTTAGGAATTATGTAATATTCTAATTCATAAGCTATAGGGTCTGATTTTTTTAAGTCAAAATCGTTATCTAAAAACTCTGATGTATTAGAATCAAGTGTACTGCATTCTAAATGATAAAAAATATTAGCCAACGCTTCTAATACATTAGACTTACCACTACCGTTTAAACCTGCGAAACAATATGGATGAAATTGCGTCCATTTTTCATTAGGTTCATCTTCTCTAAAAAGGACTGTAAAATCTTCAAAACCTTTTTTTGCTTTAATTTTTTTTAAGCTACGAAACTGTTCTAATATAGTAAGCCTTACTAATTTCATTTAACTTGTAATTTTAAATTGTTATCAGTAAGTTCTTGTATAATTTCGTCTTCCTCAATTAATTGAAATAGCTTTTCTTTTGCATTAGAATAATCCTTTAAATCATCAAACTTTTTTGAATCGAATAAATCAATTAAAAATTGAAGCCTTTTTTTATTTCCTTTTAAATCTTCAAACGTGAATTTTTTAATTAACTCTTTGAATATTGGCTCTTCATCTATTACCGTACCTTCTTTAAAAGCATTTTGTAGTACAGATTGAAAAAGAGCTTTCATTAGTGATAAAGATTCTTCCATTTGATTTCTTAACTCATCTAACTGCTTAACTATTATTGAAAAGTCGTTTTGTAGCTTTAAGTCTGGAACAGGTATTTTTATTTCCCTTAATTTGATGAGACTTATTTCTTTGAATGTAGCTCCCTTCAATTGTTTATCAAGTAAAAATTGAAAACCACTACTTAATAAAGTATAGTATAAAAAGGAAGGATTAATAAGTTCTTTATTTGTGCTTAAAATAGCAATACCTCTTGTCAAATTATATCCTACAAATTCCTTACTTATATAAGCAACATCACCCACATTAGCTCTTATAGTTAACAATACATCACCTTCAGCACAAATAGTTCTATTGTATTTTTCAGAGATTTTTTCACTTGTTTTTAATTGGGTAGAAATATTAATTGCTCCATTTTTTATATCTCCAGATCTTAAATATGGAACCCCATTTTCAATATGAGGACCCGCTTGTACTATCCCATAAGTTATACCCTTATCTTTTTTTACTATTTGATTTAACTTTTTTAATGGATATTTATTTTGATTATTTACTGGATCACCAAACTCCCTATGATATATCGATTTTGATAGTTTATTGATAACCTCAATCATCTCAATACGGTTATCAATAGATGATTGAATTAGATTTAAACTCTCCACAATTTTTCTCTGAAATTCTAAACTCTTTGGAAATTTAATTGATAAGCTCTTTAATGATTTATTGTTTAGAATAGGTATTGTAGCTCTATTTGCCTTAAATTTCAAAAGCTTTTTATTTAGATAAACCCAATAATAGAAGAAATGAGGAAGAATAATTTTATTGTTTACATTTATTCCTGTAATTTGTTGGTTTGACGCTACTGGCTTTTTTACCACAGCTACTTTAGCAATATTTTCTCCAATTGTAGATATTAATACTGTATTACTAGTATGTAAAAATGCTTGCTTTTCAATTACAGCTAAACCTGTAAGAGTCCTTTCTGATGAAAGAATAAACATTTGGCCTTTCAAGTCTCCTGGTGTAACGAACGGAATATTTCCATCAAAATACAATGACTCTTTGGTGCTTGGTGTTTTCCCAGTTTTTATTGAAAGGACTATATCTTCAATTTTTTTTGAAATAAATTCCATACTAAAATTCTTTTTCAAAAATTTTTAATGATTCCTTTATTATATTTTCAAGTTCACTTAATTTCTTTATCAACTTTTCAGGCGGTTCATAATTCTTGTCTTCAAAAACAAATTCTTTGTAAAAATTAAAGTTTAGCTCCAGAGCATTATCTTCAATATCTTTTAAAGGGACATAGAAGTGATTTTGCTTCCTGTCTTTTTGAGGATTATTTCTTTTATCTTTAGTTTTATACTCATTAATCAGTATGGGTAACGGATAGTCATCTTTAATTTTTTTTCTACTACTATCTAGAGTGTACCCATCAGATTCCAGACCATAGAACCAAACCTTTTTAGTATGAAATGTTTTGCTATTGAATTGTTTTTTTGTGAATACTAAAATAGACGTTTTAACAGCGGTATATGGGTTAAACACACCACTTGGCATAGAAATTACAGCCTCTAAATCGCAATCCTTTAAAAGTATTTCTCTAGTTTTTTTGTATGTTTTACTTGAACTAAATAATACCCCTTCTGGCACGACCACAGCAGCACGACCACCTTTTTTGAGCATATAAATGATACGTTCTAAAAATAACAACTCAGTTTTTAGCGTTTGATTTTTCTTTGCATCTGGTTTGATATCATAAATCCTATTAAGGTTTTTACTAATAACCTTACTATTTACTTTGGCAGCAAATGGTGGATTGGCCAGTATGTAACTATACTCTTCTTTCCCCCAATTAGTTGTTTTTTTAGTGGGCGATTTTGTAGTTTTGATACTTGCCTTTACTTTGCCATCTATTAAATTGCCTACAGTAATTTGATTTAAATATTTCTGCTCAAAATAATCTTCATACTGATTTGATAGTGTATTTAAATGAATGATATGTGGTTTTTCAATACCATGCATCATCATATTCATCATACCTATACGTACCATGGTTGCATCAATATCAAAACCATAAAACGTATTCTCTTTTAAACGTTGTTTGTCATCTTCTGATAACTTATCGCCATCTAATCCTTTTGGTAACTGGTTGTCTTCATCTAATTCTACTTTTTTAGAATTTTCTTTTAGTACATATTGGAAGCTCCCTACTAAAAAACCAGAACTTCCACTTGTTACATCACAAATTTTAGTATCTGAATCAACAATTGTTGGCGCAACTAATTCTGCCATCATTTGGATAATGTGCCTTGGTGTACGGAATTGTCCATTTTTACCAGCTTCGTTAGTAGCTCTTAACAGGTATTCATAAACATCTCCTAATAAATCTTGAAAGTTTTGGTGTTTGCTTTCTTCTTTTTCAACTAACGTAAATATCTCATCAATAATACTTACAGCGTCTTCTAATAGTGATGGTGTAGAGATACCAAACTTTGCTTTTTTCATTTCTTCCGCAAAAGGATCTTCTTCTTCTTCTTCATTAGATAAATCGTTTTGAATAAAATGAAAAACTTCATCGAACTTTGCTTTTAGTTCATTTCCATTTAGCTTATGGTACTTACTCCATTTAAATTTATCATCTACCTCTTCATGAAACTTCTCTAATCGTTTCATGAAAATTAAATAAGAAATATTTTCGATAGCTGTTATCGGGTTTGAGAGACCTCCACCCCAAAGTCTATCCCACAATAACTGTATCTTACCTTTTATACCTGTTGTTAACATACTGATTATTATTTCTTAAAATTTAAATTTACTTGTTTTGCTCTTGTATTTATAAGCTCTAATACTGTTTCCTTCATATCCTCACTTAAAAAACTATTGTTTATTAGTTGTGTCCAATTTTGCATGCCTTTTTCTATCCTATTCCAAAGGTTTTCTATTGCCTTTTCAGGAATATGTGCTTTGGCCATAACCTCATTAAAATCTTTTCGTTTTAACTTTCTTTTTTTACCATTAAGATTTAGGGCCAATTCTTCCGGGTCATCGGGGATTAATAATTTTACTGCTACCATATCATAAGCTGGTGCTAACTGATATTGGTTGTTTTTAAGGGCTATTAGTGAAAAGTTCTTTAAGTGCATATCGTTATTTCCGATAAGAAAGGACACGATTACTTGCTGGTAAAACTTTACTACTTCCAACAGCGGGTTTTGTGCATAAGTTATTATTCCTTTTGCTATCTGTTCATACGAGCCACGGTATTTGTGCTCTGTTAAGCGCTCGGTAAATTGACACGCATCTTCCATTGGGTGTTTTTCATCTTTAGTAGTTCGGTCTATGCGCCTTGTTAAATATGCTAACTCTCCACTTTTCATTGGTATCAATAAAAATGGTACTGTATCAATACCGCATGCCTGTGTTAGTAACATTGATAATGCTTCTATCTCTGGCATTTGAGGATATAATTCAAAAGGTGGTTTTAGAATGTATCTACCATTTAATGCTCCCACAATGGTTAATCTATTCTTATCTTCCCCTCCGGTAAACCCTAATGATAATTTTGGTTGCACTCCAGTCACTATGACCCGTTGTACTATATTTTCTTTTGCCAATTCTACTATTTTGGAAAGCTCATAGTCTAACTCCAGGACAGGTGTATCTTCTTGCCAAAATGTTTTTAAGCAACTTTCGTGGTACTTTAAATTACCTTCCAACACTTTATTACAGGCTAAACAGTAGCTCATATACTTCTTACACTTATATTCCCTATACAATCCCGACAGATTGTTAGTAACAGCCCCATACGATCCCGTGGGTTTATTTTCCAATTTTTATGTGCTATGTCCAACAACCATCCTTCTGGTATGAGACCGTCAAAAAAAGGAAATAAATTTTCTGAATGAAATGGGTCTTTTTGTAATGGCAAGGTCAACGACACCGGTAATGCTTTTTCTTGCTCTAAATACTCTTTCTGGTAATTAAAGTGATAGCCGTTATCGTCTTCAGTCAATATTCCTGACAATTGATTATTCACCCAAATTTCTCCTTGTCTCATCACTTATAGGTGTTGGCGTTAATGTATGCCCAAAAAACAACAATATTTGGTTGATTTTATCTGTCATTAAATTGGGTTTTCCTTGTTCTAACTCGCGTACAAAACGAACTCCTACACCTGTTATATCTGCTAATTCTATTTGGGTTAGGTTTGATTTTTTGCGTCTATTACGTACAAAGTCTGCTATTGCATTATTTCTATTCCACTCTTGCATAGTTATACCTTTACGGGTACAATATAATGAATTTACATTAACATTATACCTTTTTGGGTATAATTTATATTAAAAACATATTTTTATACCCTTTTGGGTGTAATTTAAAATAAGAGATTGCCACGCTTCGCTCTCAATGACACGAAACATTAAACTTTGACAAATTTTACATTTTTTGCCAAAGTTTAATTTGGTGTTTTTGTATAGATTTGTCGGTGTTGTGTCGGTGTTGTCATTCATTTTATCAACACTTTCTTTATCAAAAGCGATTAAGTTCAACTCCATCAAAATTTTGGTTTGGTTACCATTTTATTGATAAAAACTAGAATTGGTTCAATTTTAAGTAAAGTAAAAGCAGTAAACTTTACAAAACATAAGCACTACATTTCATTTTTATTTCTTCAAGAGCCATAAGAACTTCTTTTAAGTCAAGCGTTTCATTACGAAATGTCAATATTCTATCAACTTGATTATATGCTCTTTGATAAAATTTTGGAATTTGCCACTTTTCAGGTTTAAAAGGGTTGAAAGCCAGGTCAACAAAACTAATACTCGATTGCCCCTCAAATAAACTTTCGATACGTTCGTCATAATGTTCAAAATGATTTCGAAGATTTCTATCAGCAATAATATTGTTTTCATCTATGCACAATAATTCCCTTAACTTTTTACCTCTTTTTTTACTTTTTTTCGATATTGGCCAAAGTATTTTGGAAACATTTCCTGTTGCCACAAGTATAGATTGAATTGAACACCAAACTTCTATGTGATCAAAATTTCCAGGATCTGTTGGTAAGCGATTTGCTGCTCGTTGTGCAATTTTTACCTGAAAAACTATTTCGCTTAAATAAACTGAATAGGCAAACTCTTTCATGAAAATTTATAAAAAAATTGATACCGTTAAAATTAATTAAATTAACTACGCTTATCTACACTTTCTTTGTTGAAGGCTATTAGGTTGAAGAGTTGGCGTAGTGCTTTTCTTGTTCTTGGGCGTTTAAGATTGGTTTGGTGGTTTTTGTAAATAAGCACAAACCTTTCGATTTGCACTTATTAACTATGTTTTCTGCACGTTGTAGTACACCGTTTTTTATTCAACTGGGATATGCAAATCAACAATGAATTTGTTCTCTGGATGTTCTCTGTAATCATTATGATAAATTTCAAATGGATTTTCAGGACTTTTCTTGTATCCATTCTCGTTCATCCAAATAAAGAGGCTTGTCCAAGACTTTTCAAATTCGGTAGGTGTTATTACAAAACGACCAACGATACATTTACTTTCATTGATTGTCAACTTATTAATTTCACCTTCTGCTTTAAAAGGTTCATTAGTTGTCAAGAAAATACTCATACGAACCTTGTCAGGCGCAGTAACTTTGAAACTATCGTAGAAAATTCTACCCATTTTATTTTCTGAGTTTTTGAATAAGCCTTTAGTTATAGCCCATTTTGCGAGCTTTTCAAACACTTTTTCAATTCCGTTTACTCCAACATGAGTTACTCCTGCAAGATTTAATTTAGGTGTTTGTTTAATTTCAATTTTTGCATTCATTTTTGTCCATTTTTTTAGATTATCAATGATGCAAATGTATTTTTCATAGTCAGGATATTCTTGTCCGTTCTTGCTTTTAAGTTGACGTATCTTGCTATGTCGATTTGGGTTTTCCCTTTTGAATGCTGTTGGACTTACTCCAAAATACTTTTTAAAAGTTCTTGAATATGATGAATTATCGCTAAATCCGTATTTGTGAGCTAATTCTGTTGTGGTAATGTTCTTATGTAATAAATCTAAAGCTGACTTTTCAATTTTTCGTCTTGTTACATATCCATTCAGAGTTTCTCCTGTAACAAATTTGAAAACTCGATGAAAATGAAATGGTGAGAAAAAAGCAATTCCCGAAACTGTTTTCAATGATAAATCCGATTCCAAGTTTTCGTCGATGAATTCAAAAACTCGATTAATTCTATTTTTATAATCGGTTTCTATTTCTTTATCCAATATTTTCATTTGTGGTCAAATGCTGTACAACGTTTAGCATATGAAAAGTAGGGCAATTGATAAGCACTTATTTTCGGTTTTGTACTTAGCCATATTTTTCATTTTATTTTTATCTTTTCACTAAAATACAAATTAAAAATATAGCGGACTTTGTTAATATTCACTGACTTTTCGGTTTAGCAAAAACGCCCTATGTTTTTTATACATCTTCGTTGTACACATTATTTCTATTCAATTTACTTAACAAATACTATATTTGTCAAGCTTTAGGGGTATTCTATATAAGAATTGAGAGAGTCCCTTTGAACCTGATATGGTTAACACTATCGTAGGGAAAAGTCTAGTAATTAATAAGAGAGAACTTCCTCTTTTATTAATCAGACCTATCTATCCATATTTTTATTAAATTAAATTATATAAAATATGACTTGGTCAGATAAATCTTGGGAAACAATTAAGCCTATTTTTAACTCAATTTTAAAAATGTCTTTTATTCAGGAATTGATGAATGGAAATTTAAATAAAGAAAAATTTAAGTTTTATATGCAACAAGATTCTAAATATTTAGAAAATTTCGGAAAAACTTTATCCTTGTTGGCATCAAAAAGTTATGATGTCAAAGAGACAATATCTCTTATACATTTTGCTGAAACTGCTATTATAGCTGAAAGAGAATTACACGAGTTCTATTTCAAAGATTTTAATATTGTTCCGTCAAATGTTATTGAGCCTGTAATTCATCATTATACAAGTCATATCAAAGCTGTTTCTTCATTCGAATCAGTTGAGATTGGAATGGCATCAGTATTACCTTGCTTTTGGATTTATAAAAAAGTTGGGGAATATATCTATGAAAATCAGAAAAGTAAAAATAACCCGTATCAAAAATGGATTGATACATATGCAGGTAATGACTTTGATTTAGTTGTTAAAGAGGCTATTGACATTTGCGATAATTTTGCTTTAAATGCATCGACAAAAATTCAAGCTCGTATGACAGAAGTTTTCATTACATCTACAAGATTGGAATTTGAGTTTTGGGATTCATCATATCAAATAAAAAAATGGAAAAAGTTTAAAAAATGAGAGAAGAAATAAAAGCGGTGATTTTTGATATGGATGGTGTTTTGATTGATTCTGAACCTTTCTGGGAAATTGCAGAAAAAAAAGTTTTTGGTTCATTAGGTGTAAGCTTAACACCTGAATTATGTAATCAAACAAAATTTATGACCACCAATGAAGTTACTAAATTTTGGTACCGTCATTATCAATGGGAAGGTAAATCATTTCAAGATGTTCAAAACGAAGTTATTGAATGCGTGAAATTGCTGATTAAAAAAGAAGGGAAAGAAATTAAGGGAATAAAAGGTCTTTTGAAATTTATAAAAACTAAAGGATTTAAAATAGGACTCGCAACAAATGCACCATATGAGCTAATTCCAATAGTTCTTGAAAAATTAAATATATCTGATTATTTTGATTTTTTTACATCTGCCGAATTTGAAAAAATGGGTAAACCAAATCCAGCAGTTTATTTGTCCGTTGCTAAAAATCTGAAAATCAATCCCAAAAACTGTGTTGTTTTTGAAGATTCTTATTCTGGCTTATTATCAGCAAAAAGTGCAGGAATGAAAACTGTGGCATATCGTCCAAAAAAAGAAAATTTAATAATGAAAGAAAAAATTGAAGATTTCGTAATTCATTCATTTTCGAATCTAAATTCAATAAGTAGAATTTTCAATTAGTGACGGATGTTTTTTTATATTGTGTACAACAATTAGATAAACACAATTGTGCTTATTTCAGTTATATTTATTTCGTTAAAATTAGATAAATCAATTTCTTTTATCTACACTCTTTTTATCAAAAGCAATTAAATTAAATAGCTGGCGCATTCTGGAGCGAACCCGATTTCCATATTTATCTTCTAATTCTTGCGCATTTAGATTAGTAGTTGCATGAGTTTTAATATTGCTTTTTAAAAATAAATCGTAGCGGGATAAGAGAATTTCTCCCATAACGTTACAATCTTTCCCAAAATGACGCCCAGTTGTTTCTACTCCTAAATCATCAAAGCAATAAAAGCTACTATTGCCATATTCTTCAATAGTTTTATAACCAATATTATTAAAAGTAAATGTTATATTTCTTGCAGGAATAACTTCATACGGTTTTATATGAGGCACTATATGGCGTAATAATTTCATTAAACTTGTTTTACCACATCCTACTGGACCAGATAATAAAATTCCCTTGTTAGGATTTATTTCTAATTTTTTGCAAGCTTCGAAATCACGAATAAAATAAACACAAAGCTTGTAAAGAATCACCTCATCTTCTTCATAAATCTTAAACTTTTTACCAAATAATAGTTTTCCTTTGAAATCTAAGTATATTAATATTTTCTTGAAATCGTATGAGATGCTATTATCTTTAAATTCTCCTAATCGATATTGGACACTTCCTTCTTGTATGATATGTGGTTGTATGTTATTCATAGTTTTAGATGATGAGATACTGAAACAAGTTCAGTATGAGGCAAAGCGTTATAAAGGCTCATTGTAGTTTTTATTTTTACTAGTCTTAAGGTTGTCTTGATTCTGAGACCTTTCGACTGCGCTCAAGGTGACATTAGTTTTCTTTTTTATTTCTTCAGCTTTTAGTATCCAATTTTTAGCTGTTGCTTGCCAGTTGACAATTTTTGTTTTACCACCTACTTTCCAACCTATGCCATCATAATGATTGAAGAATTTTTGAGCTTCAATTATTGGCCAGTTTTCTTTTTTAAAAAAATCAATAACTTCAATTTCATTTTTAGGCTGGTCTAGTTTATTGATGTTTTTATTAGTTTGTATATGTTTATTAATAGATACCAGTGCTTGTCCATTTTTAGGACTGTATGTGTCCACTACTTGTTCAGAGCTTGTCTCAAAATTGAACATCTTAATTTTACTACCCTTAAATGGATTGTGTGATGGATAGTAAATGATATATTTCCAATGATTTAGCTCTTTAATACACTTATGATATGTAGACTTGGAACCTATCTTTGAAAAGCTCATAACTTCTTCTCGATTGATATAGAATTCTTCCATAAATCGATTACTATTCCAAATTTGAAATAGTGCTACATATAGACTAATATGTGTTGGATTTAAACGACCATCTTTTGAGAATTGAAGAAATACACCTTTTAGGTGTAATATGTAGTTGACATTGTTCATGATGGAAAGATTGCCACGTCGTTGCCTCCTCGCAATGACATTTTAGAATTTGTTATGAATACGGTTGTCTTCCATTACTTGTTGAATTTCTTCATAATCATAATAAATAACTCCTCCTACCTTTGTGTATGGTAATGTGCCATTAATACGGAGGTTTTGTAATGTTCCTGGTGAAATACTTAATAAGTCGCGAACTTCTGGAGACTTTAACCATTTTTTAGGAGCAAAGCCTGATTGGTGGTTTATGATTGCTTTAATATCTTCTAACAATTCATGTTTAAATTCGTGAAGATCTTCTGTTGTAATAATTGTTGCTGCCATAATAACGTTTTAAGTTTAAAATAGCTACCGCCTTGAACTTGCATTCGCAGCAGTAGCTATTAATTTGATTTAGCTCACGAACTTTAATATTTTATTAAATAGGCGTTCGTGAAATGAAAAATTTGCTTGCCAAATTTAAATTCGGCTAAGCCAATCTTCGATTTGACTTTCGTTTGACAAATATGAAAGGTTTTATTATGATTTATTCACAAGCTAACACCAACTTGGGTGATTTTTCTCACTCATTTTTAACGCATTACATTAATTTACTTTGATACTTTAGATTTAAAATTGACCACATAAAAAAGTGCAAATTATATGGTAATAACTTGCACTTAAAAACACCCAAGTTGGGTATTTACTCATCAGATTCGAGCATCTTATATGAGAGAGCCTCTTTAAGTTTATCTATGAATTTTGTTTGATTGATTTTCCTTGAGCGAATTTCTAAGAAGGAACGGTAGTAGTCTCCTAAACTGATATTAAACATTTGCTCACATGCTAATGCCACTTCTTTGATATCTGCAGTACCACTATTTACAACTCCTGTACTATGAAGCGCATAAATTAACTCTATTAAGTCTGTTTTGTTTCCTGTCCAAAATAATTTGGATTGCTTTTGAAAAATGCTGCAATTTACTTCCATTCCATTATTATTTTCCAGTTTATCGATTTCGGTTTTCAGGTATACTATGAGCATATCATAGCCCAAAATAGTAGCCACCATACTGTCATGACTTGTTGAAAATTGTTCATCAATGAAATAATGAAACGTGTCCGGAAACAAACATAGCTCTGTTTTCCCACGCAAGAAATATTGCTCATCTAAGGACGTTTCATTTCTACGATAATAATGATAAAACTCCAGGTTATCGTTAAAGTAATTTTGAAGCCTATCTATGTGATGGTTTAAATACTTTATTTGTGATTTATTACTGCTTCGAGGACGCTTACTTTCAACATTAAACAACTTTACATAATAAATAAGTTTACCATATATTTTTGGCTTAATATTCTTAAAAAAGTGAATTTCTTCTTGTTTATTTTCAAATTCATAAGCCACTACATTATTTCTAATTTCTTTAAGTGTTTGCTTTATAACTTTGATACTTTTCTCTGATTTTATAAGAATATCGATGGTTTCTAGATCCAAAGATTCCAAATGAACGTCAAGCGCTTTTAATATTTCTTCATATTTATTCACTTTGGGGCGTTGAGTTTACATAACCCTTCATTGTTGCATAACCTCATTACTCAACTAGGGTGGTGCGTGTTCTTAATTCAATTATTTTTTTGTGTTAATTCAAATGTCATCCCCCATGGGCTTTCAAAATATATCCACTTTACCCCCTTTAAAGCACCTGAAATATTTTTTAATGACGGATTATTATATGTGTATGAACCACATACTTTTATATTATTTCTTTTGAGAAAAGAAACACTTTCTTCAATATCGTTAACTTCAAAAGCTATATGATATCCACTGTAATCACTATTTTTTGAAACTTCTTTCTTTTGATCTGGACTAGTATATTGAAATAGCTCAATAATACTATCATCAAAAAGCTGTATCAACGTAAGTTTTTCGATAACAGCTCTTGGATTTACATTAAGATGCTCCTTCATCCAATCATCATCAGAACTGAAATTATTAGCTTTTCCGATAATTTTAGCATTGAAAAACTTTTTGAAAAAATTAATCGCTTCTGTCATATCGGGAACGACAATACCGATATGGTCTTTCTTTATTAATCCTTTTATCAATATATTTTATTATTAAATGTTTTGTTCGATTCTTTTTTCGGGTATAAACCAAATAATAGCCACTATGATATAACAAAGAATAGCCAGAATTCCATTAAAGAATGTTAAACCAACACCAATAACATACAATGCAATTGATATTTTTCCTTTGATATCCTTTCCTAATGCCTTCCTTAAAACAAAGTTCTCATCATGGTGTTTAAGTATTTGAATCTGTAATATATTATATGCTAAAGCACTCATCAATAAAACAATTCCGTAAAACGCAATTGGAGCGGGTTCAAAATGACTTTCTCCAATCCAAGACGTTGTAAACGGGATTAGTGACAACCAGAATAATAGGTGTAAGTTAGACCATAATATTTTCCCATTTACACGCTCGGTTATTTGAAATAAATGATGGTGGTTATTCCAATAAATCCCAATATAAATAAAACTTAAAAGGTAACTTAAAAATATAGGCATAACTTTTAAGAGTGCTTCAAAATTGGCTTCATGAGGTGTTTTTAACTCCAATACCATAATGGTAATTACTATGGCAAGTACGCCATCGCTAAATGCTTCAAGTCTATTTGTTTTCATCTATCGTTTCTTTATAGCTTAACGCTCCGGATGGGCACGCATTAATTTGATTTTTCAATGCCTCTACATTAGCATTTTTGGGTTTTATCCAAGGTTTATCTTTAGGATTATAGACTTCGGGTAGTGTTTTAACACATACCCCTGCGTGTATACATTTTTCAGGTTGCCAAACAACAGTTAGACTGTCATTTTTGTATTCTTTTGTGGTTGCCATTTTTAGTTGGTTTTATTGTTTTAGTACATCTCTTATGTCTTCTAATTTTTTGAACATTGCATTAGCAAAAGGACATAATGGGATAATTTTTAAATTCTTCTCTCTAGTCATTTCTACAATTTTATAGAGCATTTTTTTTCCTACCCCCTTACCATTAAATTCTGGTTCTACCTCGGTATGGTCAATGATAATAAAATCGCTATCGGGAATTGAATAGGTCATTACACCCACTTTTTTTGAATTCTCTTTAGCGATAGAAAACCCCTTGCCTTCTCTTTCTTTTAATTCTACTTCCATATTTTCACTTTTTAATAACTTTCTATTATTCAACTATTTATATTCTAATATACATTTAAGTTTTCGTAATTACTAGTTAGAATTTAACCTCGGTAGTAAACACAAAATGATTTAACGTAGCTCCTCTAGCACTTTCTTTAAGAAAAGCCCCTGGAAAAATGATGTTATATTCTAATTCTATATTTATGTGTCGGTTAAATTCATAGCCCACTATTGCTCCGAATTGATTGGCTATAAATTTTTCATTATTGGTATCTGGATACTCTAAAAGTAAGGCGGCATTATAAACGCCATCATTTGTGGAATATCTCCAAAATGCATCATAATCTATTTCAATAAACAAATCGTTAAAATTCGTATTGATATATGGATGAATATCGATAAGGTTTGATGGTCCAAATCTGGCTACTCGCCCAAAATAGGCTCCTCTAGGATAAAGAGCATCAAAGGTATTCATGCTATTATCATTTTCCGCTTTATCTCCACTAATGATCTCAGTTTTTAGACCTGTATTAAAATTATGATTGAATAGATTGGTTTTGTTTTCTAATTGAAATGATAGCGTCCACGCTTTGATATTTTGATTTCCGAAATCACCAAATTGATACACTAATTCATTGTTATATACTAATGATTTGTATGTTCCGAAATACCTTGCTCCAATGGAGACGCGTCGTTCGTTTTCACTTCCATTATTATACATAACATTATCATCTTTTTGATAGAATACATAGGCATCCAGATTATTTGATTTATTAAATCTTGTAGTTGTGTACAGACCTGAAAAGGTTTCATCAAACTGCAAAAAATCATTATCAAAAACTTCGGGTCTTGGTTTTACTGGAATTGCAAAAAAACCTTTTACAGAAAATTTATAGTTACTAAAATTTACTTGTGCCAAATCAAATGAACGTCTTACGTTAGGGCCTTCCCTAATATCTACCAATCTTCTTGCACCAAATTCTAAATTTTCCCTCCCTATACTTATACACCAGTTATTATTGAAATGATACTTTAAAAATAATTGATTGAATGCCAATACATTTTTATCTACTGGACTTACATCTTCTTTATTAGTTACCAAACTACTATTGAGTTCAGCAAATACTTCTAGTTTGTTTTTAATGTTTAAGTAACCATGTAAAAGCGCTCTGTTAAAAAACCATAAACGGTCTTGGTTATCTATATTTTGGAATTGCTCATTAACAAAGGATTCATATTGAAATCTCCAACTCCCTCCAAATGACATAAAGATTTCCTTATTAATTGGCATATACTTTAATGAGCTATACCATGTGTTCTTCTCTTGGTTTTTAAATACCAAGGTGTTATCGTTTTGTCTTAATAAACTAAAATATTCACCTATTTCTTGAGTATATACACCTTTGCTTATTAATAACCCTATTATTAGAAGTGTTATCGTTTTCATCCTAAAATTTTCTAATGCGCAATATTTCTAAAAAACGTAGCCTATTGATATGCTTTATTTAGATAAACCCTATAAAGCATAGTCTAAAAATTATTAACAAGGGTGTTAGATAATTTACTTGTTCTGATAGCCTCCATAATACTTTACTGGTGACCAATTAGGGATGACTTCTGGTATTTTCGGGCTCATGGATTGGTATTCACCGGATGCAAATACTACATTACCACCGACTACCGTTAGTACCGATTTTAGATTGTTTATTTCTTTTTCAGGAATGGTAAAGTAATCGTCTGATAGGATGGCAAAGTCTGCAAACATTCCATTTTCTAAGGTGCCTTTAACAGTTTCTTCATTAGAAATCCAAGCACTGCCTTGTGTATATAGATGTAAGGCTTCTTCCCTTGATAATTGATTGACTGGTTCTGCTAATTGAAAACCGCCTACTGTTTTACCTGAAACTAACCAATATAATGCTGGCCAAGGGTTATAGCTTGCCACACGAGTACCATCTGTTCCTGCTCCTACGGGTAAACCCATATCTATCATTTTACGAACTGGTGGTGCTTGTTTTGCTTTTTCTGCACCATAGCGCTCAACAAAATACTCTCCTGCATACGCCATACGTGCCTGTATTGCTATACCTCCATTAAGTGCTTTTATGCGTTGTAGCTCTTTATCTTTAACCGTTTCTGCATGATCGAATAGCCATCTTTTAGATGTTAATTTGCCATTGGTTTCCTGATTAACTTCTTCGATAACATCTAGCATGTTGCCAATGGTTTCTCCATAAGTGGCATGTATTCTAAATGGCCACCCATTATCTACATGAAGTCTAATAATTCTTTTTAAATCTTCTCTCCAAGTTGGCCTATCTTCCAGAAATGGTTGAGGTGCTAAAAAGTTTTCAAAATCTCCTGCACTCCACGCTAGAAATTCTCCACCTCCTTCTAACTCATAACCGTGGTCTAAATGTATTTCACCATTATGACCTACCTTATTTTTTGCCATCCATTCTTGAAACTCTGCATATTCACTTCCTTTGTTTTGTGGAAATAAAAAATAAGATAATCGAATTGGCATTTCCCCATTATCTGCAAGTAATTTAGTACCAGTATAATCCTTTGGGAATTTGTGACCCCCTCCTCCTGCATCGATGCCACTAGTAATTCCAAAACTATTTAATTCTCTATAGAATTGTTTTGTTCCGTTAACCATTTCATCTTCTGATAGTGGTGGTAAAGCTCCTATTCTAGCATATAAAATTGTTGGGTTAGGTTCTGCCAGTAATACGCCTGTTAGTTTTCCATCAGCTTCTTTTTCAAACGAACTCCCTTTAGGCGCCACTGTAGACTCATCTATACCCAAAATGTTCAATCCTGCTTGATTTAGCCATGCTCTACTATATAGAAATAATATATATGTTGGTACATTTCCAGTTGCGTCATTAATTTCTTGAGGTGTTGGAAATCGTTTTTCTTCAAACTGAAATGGACTCCACCCCCCAACAACTCTTACCCATTGCCCTTCTGGTGTTCTAGCTGCTTGCTCTTTTAACATTTCAAGAGCACGCTTTAATGTTTTTACACCATCCCAACGTAATTCGGCATTAAAAAAACGACCTCCTCTGGTTAAATGCAAATGTGAATCATTGAGACCAGGAATTACCGTTTTTCCATGAGCATCAATAATTTGAGTGCTATCTGATTTTAAAGCCAATATTGCTTCGGACGTTCCTGAAGCTAATATTTTACCATCTTTTACAGCAATGGCTTCCGCGTAGGTTCTATTAGCATCCATAAGCGCTACTTTTGCATTTGTTATAATAAGATTAGCGACCTCTTGTGCTTGCTGCTGCTCTTGTTTACATGCAATAAAAAGTAACCCTATAAACAGGGTTTTTATGAACTGTTTCATGTTTTTATGATTTAGAAATAATATCTCTATTCTATTGAACTTTAGAGATTTTCACTAATTAGAGTTTAGTGGTCGCCTTCGTTTTCTTTTGCCCAAGTTTTCATTGTTTTGATATAATCGATACCTAAACCATATGCTCCTCCATATCTTTTGGATATTTTTACTACTTCGGCATATTTATCACTTCTAGCCCAATCTCTATGGATTTCCAATAAATACTGCAATGAGGTTACTGGTTTTATACCCGCCTGTACCATTCGGGTTATAGCCATATCATGTGCTTCTTGGGACGTGCCCCCGCAAGCATCGACTACAACGTATACTTCATAACCATCTTCTAATGCTGAAAGTGCTGCAGAAAGTGTGCATACCTCAGTCCAAAGACCTGCAATGACCAATTTTTTCTTTCCAATGTCAGCGACTGCTTTTACTACTCTTTTGTCCTCCCAGGAGTTCATGGTTGTTCTATCTATGTACTCTTTTTCATTTGGAAAATATTCTCTTATTTCTGGAAAAATGGGTCCGCTAAATGATTTTTCCGCAACGGTAGTTACCACTGTTGGCACTTTATACAGTGTAGCTGATGCTGCCAAAAGACCTGTATTGTTTCTTAATTCTTCAATGGGTTGTGATTCTACAGCAAATGCCATTTGGCTTTCGTGATCAATTAATAATAAAGTATGATTTGTTGGGTTCAATAATTCCTTTGAAGCGTTTGCAGGGTCATTATTAGGGTTTGGGTTATACATATCCCATTGTGCAAAAGAAATAGCACTTACTAAAAGGGCAAAAATGGTTAGTTTGATTGTTTTCATTATTTCTGAGTTTTTGACGATTATATTTATTTAGAATTAATTATTATTAAGCCATAGGCACTTCCATTAACAGGATTTCTGCATCACTATCTGCCTTGATATCAAGCTCCTTTACATCCCAAATCCCCATACCATCTCTGTTGTTTAATGATTGATTATTGATGGCAACATCACCCTTTAAGATAAATGCATAGACCCCATTTTTCTCATTGTCTTTAAGTTGATATTTTAATGACTTCCCTTTTTCTATACCTCCCATATGAAACCATGCATTTTGATGTATCCAAACACCTTCGTCATCTGGATTAGGCGATAATACTTGTTGTAATTTATTTTTACGGTCTTTTAGATTTAATGTAATCTGGTCATATCTTGGTTCAACGCTCTTCTTATCAGGAAATACCCAAATTTGAAGGAACTTAACAGGCTTGTCTGGATTATTGTTATATTCGGAATGCATAACTCCTGTGCCCGCACTCATAACCTGAATATCACCAGCTTTAATCACTGTAGCGTTACCCATATTGTCTTTATGCATTAAATCACCTTCCAATGGAATAGATATGATTTCCATGTCTTTATGGGGATGTGTGCCAAAGCCCATACTTTCTGACACGGTATCATCGTTTAACACTCTAAGCATACCAAATTGCATTCTTTCTGGGTTGTGATAATTTGCAAAACTGAATGTGTGTTTTGAATTTAGCCATCCATGGTCTGCATTTCCTCTTGTTTCTGATTTGTGAAGTACTGTGTTCATTGTTTTATATTCTTTGTTTGGCAAATGATTGTATCCAACTTTTGCTTTTTCAAGATTACTCCTGTTCTTTTTTGCAAAAGCTGAAATACCTACAACCGATAGTGTAGTTCCTGCAATTGCTTTTTTTAAAAAGTTTTTACGTTTCATTTTATTTTGTTTATCC
Source organism: Flavivirga abyssicola (assembly GCF_030540775.2). GTDB lineage: Bacteria > Bacteroidota > Bacteroidia > Flavobacteriales > Flavobacteriaceae > Flavivirga > Flavivirga abyssicola. Next base: position 591,528 of record NZ_CP141266.1, read on the forward strand.
TTATGTAGGCTAATCTCACACCAAACAATCAAATCGTTGATTGTCAATAATTTAAACACTAAGCCAAATACTTTTTTATTCTCTATTTATAGAAATTTCTATTATTTGAGAAATAATTATTTATTTTTGAATAACTAATCCATGAAAGATGATAGATTTAAGGCATGAATTATCAATAAAAGAATGGCTCATTGATGCCCTTCCTCATGAGGTGATATGGGCTTCAGAAGATGGCAAAATTGTATATGCAAATGCTAAATTTTGCATACGCCTAGGTTATAAAAAGTCTGAGCTAATGAAGCTTTCCATCTTTGACATCAACACTACAGTTACTAAAGAAAGTTGGATAGAACATTGGGAAGAAATAAAAAGAGAAAAGGTTCTAAATTTTAAAGCGGTTCATAAAAACAAAAGTGGAAAGTTTTACGATGTTGAAGTTTTTGCTCAATTTTTCTCAAATAATGGAAAAGAAATGATTTGCTCCATCATTAGTGACATTACAACTTCCAGCTTCAACGAAAATTTATTGCGAAATACCGAAGCTATTGCTCATGTTGGAGGCTGGAAATTAAATTTACAAGATGGTTCTATAATTGTAACGGAAGAAGCTTTAAGGATTTTTGAAACTCAAGACAGAGAGAATTTCACACCAGGTAAGGCTATTAAATTTTTTGCAAATGAAAAAAAAGCTAAAAATTTATTTAGAAATGTGTTGAGAGGTTCTCAAGAATTTGACGAAATATTAGAGACCAAATCTGAACCAAAAAAATTCATAAGAGCAATAGCTAAACCTATTTTCAAAGGAAAAAAGGTCATAAACATAACAGGCATTTACCAAGATGTTACCGAGCAGTATCAGAAAGCTAGCACTTTAAAATTTTTCAAAGAAATTATAGATAATGCCCAGGATTTAGTATACGTTTATAATCGCAAGGGTACTTTATTGCATTATAGCGATTCTGTTTCAAAACAGTTAGGTTTTTCCCGAAAAGAGCTGGATAATTTTTCTATTTTTAATCTAGACTCCAATATAACACAAGAATGGTGGTATTCTCATTTTGATGAATTGAAAGAGAAAAGATCAATGCATATGGAGTGGTTAGTTACTAGAAAAGATGGCACCAAATTTCCTGCTGAAATTGTTGCTAATCATTTAGTATATGAAGGGCAAGATATTAATTGTGCTGTTGTAAGAGATGTTACAGAAAGGAAAATGAGAGATTTAAAACTTTTTGAAGCATTAGAAGAGATAAAGTCCCTTAAAGAACTTCTTGAAAATGAAAACGAATACCTGCAGGAAGAAATTAGCAGTAAAATTAATTACGATAATATAATCTGTAAAAGTGCTGCTTATGAAAAAGTTCTCGAACAAGTAAATCAAGTAGCTCCAACAGATACTACCGTTTTAATTACTGGCGAGTCCGGAACAGGAAAAGAACTCTTAGCAAGGGCATTACATAATAACAGCCTAAGACAAAACAGGGCACTCATTAAAATAAATTGCGCAACATTACCTAAAGAACTTATAGAAAGTGAATTGTTCGGACATAAAAAAGGGGCTTTTACCGGAGCTGTAGCCGATAAAGTTGGGAAGTTTGCTCTTGCCGATAATGGCACCATATTTTTAGATGAAATTGGAGAAATGCCCATAGATTTACAACCTAAATTATTGCGGGTACTACAAGAAGGTGAATTTGATGAATTAGGAGGCTCTAAAACAATAAAAGTTAATGTTCGTGTTATTGCCGCCACCAATAGGCATCTTGAAAAAATGATTAAAGAAGGGGCTTTTAGGGAAGATCTTTACTATCGTTTAAATGTCTTTCCAATACATAATATCCCTTTACGTGCTCATAAGGAAGATATTCCATTGTTAGCTCAGTACTTTTTAAAAAAGTATTCTTCTAAAGCAGGTAAGGCTTTTAAAAGGTTATCAAAAAAAACAATTGATGTCTTGATGGCATATAATTTTCCAGGAAACATTAGAGAGTTAGAAAATTTAATTGAACGTGCTGTTATAGTTGAAAGGGGAACAACGCTAAACCCAGGTAGTTGGATGCCAAAAATGAATGGAAACATAAACTTTGATGATTTTAAGTCATTTGAAACAATGCAGCGCGATTATATAATTAAAGTGTTGAACTATACCAATTGGCGAGTTAGTGGAAAAAAGGGGGCTGCCACTATACTTAATATGAAAGACAAAACTCTTTTTGCTAAAATGAAGCGGTTAGGGATTGAGAAAAAGATAGTCTTGAAAAATTAGATATCAGCTGTTTTTTGGGTTCTGCTTTTTGTCTTTAGGTAGTTTAAATTATTAAGAAGTAGAACTAAACATTGATAAATACCACTGTTTTAAAATTAATTATTTTAGTGTATATATAACCACTAGTATTACATATCTATCTTAGTCACAAGTTAAAAACACAGCACAAATTGAACGAAATTAGAAAATTTATTGAACATATCTCTCCAATGAACGATTCTGATTGGCTATTTTTCTCATCGAAGCTACAGCAAGTAACACTAAAAAAACATGCTGTCTTATTGAAAATGGGAGAGACTGAGAACTATTTATCTTTTATAACAAAAGGAATAGTCAGACTTTATATCCCAAGAGAAGAACATGATTTAACTTTTGGATTTTTATTTGAAAATGAATTTGTTACAGCTTATGATTCGTTTTTATCTCAAGCTCCTTCAGAATATCAACTTGATACATTAACAGAAACTGTTCTATGGAGAATTTCGAATAAAGATTTACAAGAGGTCTACAAAAGAACAAACAGCGGAAATATTATTGGACGAAAAATGGCTGAATATATGTTTTTAATAAAATCAAAGAGAGAACTTTCATTATTAAGTAAAACAGCTGAAGAACGCTATTTAAATTTATTCTCAGATCGTCCAAAATTATTACAGCAAATTCCATTAAAATATATTGCCTCATATATTGGAGTTACTCCGCAAGCATTGAGCAGAATAAGAAAACGCATTACTTAACTTGCATTCATTGTTTTTATTTTGGTCTTTTCTGACCTTTGTCTTTTAATAATTCAGAAAAACATGAAACCTTTAATTATACTTTTATCAAGTTTTATAATCTCCATTTTTATAATTAAAATTATCAAAAAAGACTATGATTTTGCCCTATCCGCAAGAATTGCAATGTCGATAATGCTTGTGTTTACAGCTATTGGCCATTTTGCTTTTACAAAAGGGATGTCAATGATGATACCAAAATTTATCCCTTTTAAAGAAGGTTTTGTTTATCTAACTGGAATATTCGAAATACTATTAGCATTAGGTTTATTAATTCCTAAATTTAAAATAGTATCTGGGTGGACACTTATCATTTTTCTACTTTTAATGCTACCTGCTAACATATATGCTTCCATAAATAATGTGAATTATCAAAAAGGAACATTTGATGGACATGGCATCACGTACTTATGGTTTAGAATTCCTTTGCAAATCTTTTTTATTATCTGGACATATGTAAGTACAATCAGGGTTTAATAATAATTAAAAAAAGTATCTCTCTCTGAATAAGAAAAAGAGATAGTAAGCTGCTAAATTAATAACACTTCCCTCGTTCCTTAAAGTTAGACTCTGAATTCTTCTTATTGATTTTTACCTTAAGCAACTGCATGTCATCGCTTACCTTTCTTTCTATTACTCGTGCATAGATTTGTGTTGTTGCTATTTTAGTATGACCTAGAAGTTTTGAAACCGTTTCTATAGGAACGCCATTACTTAAAGTTACCGTTGTTGCGAATGTATGTCTAGCAATATGAAATGTTAAGTTCTTTTTGATGCTACATAAATCTGCTATTTCTTTTAAATAACTATTTAATTTTTGATTAGAAATATTGGGAAATAGCGTTTTCGTTTTCTCAGTTTTAAGATGGCCTTTGTATTTTGCTATTAGTTCTTCAGCCACAGGAAGTATTGGGATTTTCACTTTGCTATGCGTTTTTTGTCTATTAGTAATTATCCAACGCCCACCATCAATACCAATAACAATATTGTCTTCGTTAAGCTTCATTACATCTATATATGATAAACCTGTGTAGCAACTAAAAACAAATAAATCTTTGACCAGAGTTAGTCTTTCTATTTCGAATTCTTTTTCAATAATGGTTTGTAATTCATCTTCTCTTAAAAACTCACGTTCATTTTTAATATAAGTTGGCTTGAACTTTACAAAAGGGTCTTTATCTATCCATTCCATTTTATAAGCTAATGTTACCATTTTACGAAGCCTTTGAATATGTTTCATAACTGTATTGTTTTCCATCTTCTTTTGATGATCTTCTGGAACATATAACCGTAGAAACTTTTCAAAGTCAACTAAAAAACGAAAAGTTAATTGGGATAAATACACATCTTGAGTTTTTCTTTTTTTGGTTAAGAATAACTTGATATATTTTTGAGTCGTGAAATAGTTCTTTAAAGTACCATAGGTTAAAGATTCACTCATTTGAGTATTATGATAATCAACCAATGTTAGTAAAGAATATTCTTGATTGTCTTCTCCTAAAAATCGAGCTTTAATACTTTGGGAACAAATGAATGTTTTTTCTTTTACTAGTTGGTCATGTGCTTCGTAAATTCTGTTTTTAACAAGGTCCAAATACCGGTTAAGCAATCGGGATTCTTGTTTGTTTCCTCGTGCTCTTCCTTTGTTAGAATCCCATTCAGATACCGTTACTTTTCGTTTTAAACTAATATTAGCCCGTTTTCCATTGACCGTTATTCGGGCATAAACAGAAACTTGATTATTTTTTGCGCGTGTAGCACTTATCCAAAATGATAAGCTAAAGGTAGTTTGTGATTGCATAGTTGTCGTCTTTTAGTTAAACATTTACCTAGACGAAAGTCAAATCAACTATTTCAATTACAGTATTTTAAACATCTATTCGGTTAACACTTTTTAGATTTCAAAAGTGTTAACCGAAGTGTTAACCGAATCAAACTATATTAATTCAATTCTTATGATGACCTAAAAACCACAAAACCTTGTTAATCATAAGATTAACAAGGTTTTAGTCTGTGTTTGTATTAATATTTGTCGGGGTGGCAGGATTCGAACCTGCGACCTCCGCGTCCCAAACGCGGCGCGATAACCGGGCTACGCTACACCCCGAATTGGTTATCATTTTAGGACTGCAAATATAGACTTTTTATTCATTACACAATTCTTTATTTAAAAATATTTATCTTAGAGCATAATCAAGAATACTTTATCAAAAAAGCTATAATTTAGTACACTTAAATACAGACTCCTTACTTGTGCATTTTATAAAAAAAAGAATTCTTATTTTACTCCTTTTTAGCTTTACTTTTAACGCTCTGGGTCAATCAAAGATTAAAGGGAAAATTATTGATAAAGACAGTGGAACGGCATTATCAAACGTACAAATAACAAACCTTGATACCAAAACTACAGTAGTATCAAATTTAAATGGAACTTTTGAAGCCATAAGAGTTGGCAAATATTCATTAAAAAAAGAAGGTTACCTTGAAAAGATTCTTGAATTAAAAAACGACTCATATTACATCATTCAACTAAATATAAATCCATCTCAATTACATGAAGTTATTATTAACTCAAACCATATTCCTAAAAAGCTAAAAAAAGCGACAACAACCATTAGTGTTATTCCATTAAAAGATATTGAGCGTGGTAATAATATTAATATAGCTCCCATTTTAAATAGAACCCCTGGAGTTTTCATGCAAAGTGGCGCCCTTAATACTAATCGAATTACGATTAGAGGTATTGGTTCCAGAAATTTATTCGGAACAGCAAAAATAAGAGCCTACTTTAAAGACATCCCTTTAACAACAGGGAATGGAGAAACTACTATTGAAGATTTTGAATTAAATACCATATCCCGTTTTGAAATCATTAAAGGCGCAACTTCCAGTATTTATGGAGCTGGTCTCGGTGGCACTATACATTTAACACCTAAAAATGCGTTTTTAAATCAGTCTAGTATAAATACAGAAATATCTCTAGGGTCTTTTGGGTTGCTTAAAGGTATTGTAAATATAAATCATGGTACTTCAACTAATAGCTTTAGGGCTGTTTATAGTAATACTCATAGTGATGGGTATCGTGAAAATAACACATATAACAGACAAACTTTTACCTTAAACTCAAACCATCACTTAAACAAAAAAAATGAATTATACATTCTGGCCAGCTATATTGATTTAAAAGCCTTTATTCCTAGTTCAATTAACGAGGAAACATATCGAAACAATCCAAAATCTGCGGCATTTACCTGGAAGCAATCGCAAGGTTTTGAAGATTCCAAACGTGGAATATTTGGTCTATCCTGGAATCATGAATACAGTAACCATACAAAACAACTAACCAGTATCTTTACTTCTTTTTATGATGCTTACGAACCCAGACCTTTTAATATTTTAAAAGAACACATCCTAGCAACAGGCATTAGAAGCCGAATTTTAGGCAACATTAAACTTTTCGATAAAACTTTTAACTGGACATTAGGCGGAGAACTTTTTAGAGATACTTATAAATCTGAAACGTTTGAGAATTTATATCGGAATTTCCCTAACGATACTGGAAGTGTTGAAGGTAATCAATTATCAAACTTCAAAGAAAAAAGAAATTATTACAACGCTTTTTTTGAAACTATTTATGAACTAACTAAAAAAACATCACTATCCATAGGTTTGAATTTAAATCAAACTGCATACACTTTAAACGATAGGTTTCCAGCTTCAGAAAATAATCGGGATCAGTCAGGAAACTTTAAATTTAAAAATATCGTGTCACCAAAATTTGGCATATCTCATCTATTTTCTAAAAGTATTAATGTTTATTCAAATATAAGCCATGGCTTCTCTCCTATTACATTAAATGAAACATTATTACCCGATGGACAAATAAACACCAATCTTAAACCGGAAACGGGTTGGAATTTTGAAATTGGCACACGAGCAAGCCTAATAAATAATCGTTTGCAATTCAATTTAGCACTATACCGTTTAGCAATTAAAAACCTAGTCGTATCTCGTAGAACATCACAAGATGAATTTATTGGAATAAACGCTGGAAGTACCCAACATGACGGATTAGAATTATCATTAAATTATGAATGGTTACAAAAAGAAACCTTATCCATAAACTCATTCGTAAATTATACACTTAATAATTTTAAATTTAAAGAGTTTATTGATGGTGATAATAATTTTTCGGGTAATGATTTAACAGGAGTACCTTCAGAGGTATTTAATACAGGAATAGATATAGAATCATCATTTGGGATTTATGGAAACATTAATTTTCAATACGTAGGAAATATGCCTATTACTGATAGTAATGACCTATTTTCAGACAGTTACAATTTGACAAATTTTAAAGTTGGATACAGAACATCTCTTAATAAAAAGCTAAACTTAAATATTTTCTTAGGGATAAATAATATCTTTGATAAAGCCTATGCCTCACAAATTTTAATAAATGCATCAGGTTTTAACGGTAATGCACCAAGATATTTTTATCCAGGAAACCCTTTGAATTATTATACTGGAGTAAACGTAAACTATATGTTTTAGAGCACCTTTAAATAAAAAAACATGAAAAATATTTTTTCCATTCTATCAATAATTCTCATATCATGCATGTCATGTGCACAACAAACAGAGTCTGAAGTTAAAGCAGAAACACCAGATACCATTAATTATACAACCCAAGTCATTGTTTCAGATTTAAACATTCCTTGGGGCATGGCCTTTTTACCAGATGGGAGCATCCTTATTGCTGAAAAAACAGGTGAGCTTATTCATTTTAAAAATGGTACCAAAACAAGCATTGAAGGGCTGCCAGAAATATATGTACGTGGTCAAGGTGGTTTAATGGATTTAAAATTACATCCCGATTATAAAAACAACAGATGGATTTACATATCGTATGCATCACCCGAAGGAGAAGGAGATGGTGGTAATACAGCTATTTTAAGAGCCAAATTAAATAATAACACTCTGGTTGAGCAACAATTACTTTATAAAGCTGATCCAAACACAAAAAAAGGCCAACATTGGGGGTCACGTATGGCATTTGATAATGAAGGCTATTTATATTTTTCTATAGGAGATCGAGGAAATAGAGATGTAAACCCACAGGATCTTACCCGGGATTGTGGTAAAATTTACAGATTAAATGATGATGGAAGCATCCCTCAAGACAATCCTTTTATAAATACTGACAATGCAAAAACCGCTATCTATAGTTACGGTCATAGAAATCCACAAGGCATGGCAAAAAACCCGCTAACTGGAGACATCTGGACTAACGAGCATGGTCCACGGGGGGGGAGACGAAATTAACATCATACAGAAAGGAAAAAACTATGGATGGCCAGTCATTTCTTATGGTATAAATTATGATGGCTCGACATTTACCGATATCACTGAAAAAGAAGGCATGGAGCAACCGCTATTTTATTGGGTACCTTCTATCGCCCCTAGTGGTATGGCTTTTGTTTCTTCAGACATATACCCTAATTGGAAAGAAAATATTCTAGTTGGTTCTTTAAAGTTTGAATACCTTGAAAGACTTGTGATAGAAAACAATAAAGTAGTAAAACGCGAAAAACTATTTGAAGATATCGGCCGCGTTAGAAATGTAATAGAAGCTCCAGATGGTTATATTTATGCAGCTATTGAAGGCTTAGGCATTGTAAAAATTGTTCCAGAAAATTAAAAATAACACATGAAATTAATTATAGTAAGCTTAATAGCACTAGCCTCAACAATTATTATTTCTACAAATCAAAATAACAAATCACAAACAGATCCCTTAAAAGAAAGTATACAAAGAGGTCGTGACATTTATACAGATTTTTGTGTGTCCTGCCATTTACCAAATGGTAAAGGTGTAGAAAAAGTGTATCCCCCATTAGCCAATTCAGATTATCTTATAAAAAATCGAGAAGCTAGTATTAGAGGTATTAAATATGGACAAAAAGGTGACATTATTGTAAACGGACAAACATATAATGGCTTTATGGCTCCTATGGGATTAAGTGATGATGAAGTAGCCGATGTTATGAACTATATAACAAATAGTTGGGAAAATAAAAATGATAAAATAGTTACAGAAGAAGAAGTTTCAAAAATTAAAAAATAAGCAGTTTCATATTTAAATAACTTTACATTTAACTAACTTTGTAAAAGCTAACTAAACTAAATTAATAATGCTTATAATTGGAATCGCAGGCGGTACTAGCTGTGGTAAAACCACTGTTGTAAATCAGATATTAAATGAGCTACCAGAAGGCGAAGTTGGCGTAATTTCGCAAGATTCCTATTATAAAGACACCACGCATTTATCTTATGAAGAGCGTGTAAAAATAAATTTTGATCACCCACGGTCTATCGATTTTGACCTTTTAGTTGATCATTTAAAAGAACTCAAAAACGATACTCCCATACACCAACCCGTGTATTCTTTCGTTAAACATAATAGAACTGGAGATACCATTTTAACACATCCCAGAAAAGTTATGATTGTTGAAGGTATTTTAATTTTAACAAACCCGGAATTACGGGATATGTTTGACATTAAAATATTTGTACATGCAGATACAGACGAACGTTTAATAAGACGTTTAAGACGTGATATTTCTGAACGAGGTAGAGATTTGAATGAAGTTTTAGCACGGTATCAAACAACATTGAAACCCATGCACGACCAATTTATTGAACCTATGAAAGAATACGCAGACATTATAATACCAAACAATAAATATAATACAGTGGCTGTAGACATTGTTAAAACCATAATAAACGAAAAACTATAAATGGCTATACTAAAACATAAGTTTTTCAAACCTTTTAAAAATTGGTTCGTCCTAATTTTAACCGCATTTATAATTTGGATGTTATTTTTTGATGACAATTCATGGCTTATACACCATGAATTGAATACAGATGTTGAAGCCCTGGAAAACGAAAAAGAATATTATAAAAAAGAAATAGAAAAAGATAATAAAGCTATAAAAAAGCTAAGTACCCCAGGTGGTTTAGAAAAATTTGCTCGCGAAGAATATTATATGAAACGCGATAATGAAGAAATCTACATTATAGAATACGAAGACAGTTTAAAAACTAAAAAGAATGAGTAATAGATTGTTCAAAGAATTTGATTCGGTTACAGCCAAACAATGGAAACAAAAAATACAATTCGATTTAAAAGGAGCTGATTATAATGATACATTAGTATGGCAAACGAATGAAGATATATCTGTAAAACCATTTTATCATGCAGATGATTTTAAAGAACAACCAGAAGTCTCAAACGCAGAAGCTACAACATGGAAAATTTGTCAATCTATTTTTGTAGCTGATGTAAAAAATGCTAATCAAAAAGCAATTGATGCTATTGAAAGAGGAGCTGAAAGTATTAAATTTATTGTTCCATCAGAAACTGTCTCAATTAACGATTTACTAAAAGGTATAAATCCCGCATCAACACCGCTCTATTTTGAGTTACAATTTCTTTCTGAAACATATGTAAAACAATTAACTGCTATTTCATCAAATGCAAATATCCATACAGATATTATATACAATTTAGCAAAAAACGGAAACTGGTTTCATAGCTTAAATGATGATTTTCATGAATTTAAAGCAATAACAGCATATACAAAATCATTTTCGGTTGATACGTCTCTATACCAAAATGCTGGTGCTAATATTGTACAGCAATTAGCGTATAGCTTAGCTCATGCCAATGAATATTTAAATTATTTTGAGGAAAAGAAAGCCATTTCACCTACTTTAAAAATAAGTTTTAACGTTTCTGTTGGTACAAATTACTTTTTTGAAATTGCAAAATTGCGCGCATTACGAATGCTTTGGGAAACGCTAGCCACAGAGTATCATATCAACCCTACTTGCTATATTTTGGCAACTCCTACAAAACGTAACAAAACATTATACGATTATAATAATAACATGTTACGTACAACAACCGAATGCATGAGTGCCATTCTTGGGGGTGCAAATAGTGTCTATAACTTACCTTATGATGCTATTTATCACAAAGACAATGAATTTGGGGAACGTATTGCTAGAAATCAACTACTGGTTTTAAAACATGAAAGTTATTTTGATGTTGTCAACAACCCTTCCGACGGTGCATTTTATATAGAATCCCTAACCAATCAACTAACAGAAAAAGCTCTAGACTTATTTAAAAATATTGAAGAAAACGGTGGTTTTTTAAAGCAATTAAAACAAGGGACTATTCAACGAAAAATTAAAGAAAATGCCGCCAAAGAAGACGCTCAGTTTAATGCAGGTGAAGAAATCTTATTAGGCACTAACAAACATCCAAATACAGAAGATAAAATGAAACAAGAGTTGGAACTTTATCCTTTTGTAAAAACGAACCAAAGAAAAACATTAATTGAACCTATAATTGAAAAGCGACTAGCAGAAAAAATAGAACAAGAACGATTAAAAAATGAATAATAAAATGAACCTGAATTTTAAACTTTTTAGCCTTTTATTAGTACTTACTTTATTAAACTGTAAAAACGAAAACTCACTTTCAGAATACAAATATGCGAACATGCCTGTTGTGCTAACCTGTGGTGATTTCAATTCTAAACTCTATCATGAGGCGTTATACGCCTTCGAAAATGATATTCTGACTCATTATAGCAATACTAACAAAAATGCCTCTCAAACTCAGTCCTACAATTTGTTTGTTAGAGATGCTATTTACGGAAGAGCAAAATACGAAGATGTGGTCTCTGAGCATACATACAAAGTGTTTCAAACTTTAAAAAACGAGAACACATTATGGGATGCTAATAACACTAAAAGTCACTTAAACTACAACAGTACTATAGTAAATTGTATCTCAAATAATATTCAAGATACTGCCTTAAAAACAACTTTTAATTCGCTTATAACGACCAGTAGCATGAGTCCTAAGTTGTTTGGAGCTCCTTTAATGAGTAAATACAGAACAGCTCTTAAAGACAAATATTTAGCAACTTATATTGCATTAGATCTGTTTTACTCAAAACTTTTTGATGTTGATTTTTCTAAAGTGAATTTTAAAAAACCAGAATCAAAAGTAGATTTTAACAAGAAACCCGAATAGTATTGAGAAAAGATCTTCAACATATCGCAATAAATATTAAACAGAAAAAATCTAAAGGCGAAAAGGCGAAAGTTTTTTTAACTGCGGAAGATATCGCCGTAAAATCATCCTATTCTAAAGATGATATTAAAGATTTAGAGCACCTCGGATTTGTTGCTGGAATTGCACCAAACCTAAGAGGACCTTATAGTACTATGTATGTTAGAAGACCTTGGACTATTAGACAATATGCTGGTTTTAGTACTGCAGAAGAAAGCAATGCTTTTTACAAGCGTAATTTAGCCGCAGGGCAAAAGGGACTTTCGGTTGCATTCGATTTAGCAACTCATAGAGGTTACGATAGCGACCATGAACGTGTTGTTGGAGATGTTGGAAAAGCTGGTGTTGCTATCGATTCGGTAGAAGACATGAAAACACTGTTTGATGAAATTCCTCTGGATAAAATGTCTGTTTCCATGACCATGAATGGAGCGGTATTACCTATTATGGCATTTTATATAGTGGCAGCCGAAGAACAAGGTGTTAAACCAGAACAACTTGCTGGCACCATTCAAAATGATATTTTAAAGGAATTTATGGTTCGTAATACATACATCTACCCACCTACACCTTCTATGAAAATCATTTCAGATATTTTTGAATATACCAGTAAAAATATGCCTAAGTTTAATAGCATTAGTATTTCAGGATATCATATGCAAGAAGCCGGAGCAACCTGCGATATTGAATTAGCTTACACCCTCGCTGATGGTTTAGAATATATTAGAAAAGGACTTGCTGCCGGTATGGACATAGATACGTTTGCACCTCGCCTCTCTTTCTTTTGGGCTATTGGTATGAATCATTTCATGGAGATCGCCAAAATGCGTGCAGCACGTATGCTTTGGGCAAAGTTGGTTAAACAATTTAATCCTAAAAATGAAAAATCTCTAGCGTTACGTACTCATTGCCAAACCAGTGGTTGGAGTTTAACCGAACAAGACCCTTTCAACAATGTAGCAAGAACAACTATAGAAGCTGCCGCCGCTGCTTTTGGTGGTACCCAAAGTTTGCATACCAATGCACTCGATGAAGCAATTGCTTTACCAACCGATTTTTCGGCGCGTATAGCCAGAAATACTCAAATATATCTTCAAGAAGAAACAAAAATAACAAAAACTGTAGACCCTTGGGCCGGGAGCTATTATGTTGAAAAACTAACACACGATATAGCCCAAAAAGCATGGACTTTGATTGAAGAAATTGAAGCATTAGGGGGTATGACAAAAGCTATTGAAGCTGGTATTCCTAAAATTAGAATTGAAGAAGCTGCTGCTAAAAAACAAGCCCGTATAGATTCTGGGCAAGATATTATTGTTGGAGTTAATAAATATAGACTTGAAGAAGAAGCTGTAATTTCGACACTTGAAGTTGATAACCAAACCGTTCGAAATCAACAAATAGAACAATTAAATAGAATAAAAGCTAAGAGAAATTCAGAAAAAGTTAATACAGCACTTTCAAAATTAACTGAAGCTGCAAAATTTTCCTTAAATTCGAAAGATTCCCACTTTAGTGAGGACAAGAACTTACTAGCTTTAGCTGTAGAAGCTGCTCGGGAACGCGCCACGCTTGGAGAAATTAGCGATGCTTTAGAAGCTGAGTTTGGACGTTATAAAGCACAAATAAAATCATTTTCTGGTGTGTATAGCAAAGAAATAAAAGACGACGAATCCTTTAAAAAAGCACAACAATTAGCTGATGTTTTTGCAGAACAAGACGGAAGAAGACCACGTATTATGATTGCAAAAATGGGGCAAGACGGTCATGACCGTGGCGCTAAAGTAGTAGCTACAGGCTATGCGGATGTCGGTTTTGATGTAGATATTGGGCCATTATTCCAAACACCACAAGAAGCTGCAAAACAAGCCGTAGAAAACGATGTTCATGTTTTAGGTGTTTCTTCATTGGCAGCAGGACACAAAACCTTGGTGCCTCAGGTTATTGAAGCCCTAAAAACTTATGGTCGTGATGATATTATGGTCATTGTTGGTGGTGTTATCCCGAAACAAGATTATCAATATTTATTTGATTCGGGTGCTATAGCTGTGTTTGGTCCCGGAACAAAAATTAGTGATGCGGCTATTAAGATTTTAGAAATACTAATTGATTAATTTTTATTTCTAAAAAATTGAAACTAATTATATGTTAACACTTCTCTAAATTGATAAAATAAACGTTCTGCAACGCTTAAATCTTCAGTTACAATTTCTGCATTACCTAATAGTTCTTGGGTAAATTTAAATGTTTTATTATAGGATGTTTTTGTACCATCTGGCAACGAAATATAAACAGTATAATTCCCTTCCTTATCAGGAGAAATTGAAAAATCTGTTACTTTACCAATTAACATACCATATTGTTGATATGGATAATTATCTAATTTTATAAAAACTTTTTGACCTATTGAAACTTTTCCAGAATTTTGTGCTGGAATAACCAATTTTCCAACCAGATTAGTAGTATCAACAGGTAAAACAGAAAATACAATACTACCATTTGGAACAAATTGATTAGAACCCCAATATTCTTGAAAACTAACGACACCTTCTATAGATGAAGATAACACATAATTATATTCCCAGCTTCTTATAGCATCCTTTAATAAACTATAGGATTGTATCATATTCCTCAATAATTTAGTATTCTGTTCTTTCTCATCAATATGCGTTTTCTTTAAGTTTTGATTTGCAGACCCTATGGCTTCTCTCATTTGAGAAATTGATATAGCCATACTACTTATATTCTTTTGCATTTGTATAAACTCCAACTCCTTTAACTCATAATTTTGTTTAGAAATAATACCCTTTTCATATAAATGCTTTTGTCTTTTGTATTGTGTTTCTTTTAATTTAAATTCTTGCTCTAAAAGATCTTTTTGTATAATCTGACTCCTAAGTCTCTCTTGTATCTCTTTAAGTGAAGTTCTATTTCCCTTCAACTGGTTTGTGTAAGGATCTAGATCTTTTAATAGAAAATAATCCGAATAGCTCTTTTCAAAATTTATATAAGCCGATTCAATATCTCCTAGCACTAAATAAGTTGTTTCTTCAAATGGGAATGTAAAACTTTCTATAATTAATGGTATAGTATCTATAATACTTTTTAGTTTATAAACATCTTTATAATTAGCTATATTTTTTATAATGGCTAGCTTCTGGTTAACTTTTACTGTATCTCTATTCTTTATAAAAATTTCATCTAATTGCCCTGAAGACCTAGAAACAACTTTTTCAGTTGGCATTTTAGTAGTAACTAACACCTTAGCGGTAACAAAATCTGGGTATTTAATTATAACGGAAAGTATTAAGATAATACAAGTAAACATAAAAATCAATGTAATTCCCCAACGCACAATCCATATTGGCGGATTTGACAATATTTCCTGTACTTCTTCTGATCTTAAACTTAATTCGCTTTGTTCAACTTTATCAGGCATCCTTATCACTTAATTTTTCTAATTCTAATTGATTCTTTACCAATTCATAGTATGCACCCTGTAACTTTAATAATTCACTATGTTTTCCAGATTCTTTTACTTTTCCATCGTCAATAACAACAATCTGATCTGCATTTTTTACTGTACTTAAACGATGGGCAATAATGACAACTGTTTTATGTTTAAAAAAGGTCTTTAAATTTCCCATAATAATACGTTCATTCTTGGCATCTAAAGCAGACGTTGCTTCATCAAAAAACAATATATCAGGGTTTTTGTATACTGCTCTGGCAATAAATAAACGTTGTTTTTGTCCTGTACTTAACCCTACTCCTTCGTTACCAATTTTGGTATTAAAACCTAAAGGCAACGATAGTATAAAATCGTAAATATTAGCAACTTTAGTGGCTTTGATTAAATGTTCTTGATCAAGACTATCTTCACCAATGGCAATATTATGAGCAATCGTGTCATTAAATACATAACCTTCCTGCATCACCACACCACAATTGGCTCGCCAAGCTTTATGAGATAATGTGTTTAAATAGTGTTCTCCATACAAAACAACTCCTTTATCAATATTATAAAACTTTAATAATATTTTCATTAATGTTGTTTTTCCACTACCACTAGCTCCTACAATAGCGGTTATTTTATTAGCTGGAATATACATACTCAATCCTTTTATAACATACTCGTCACTACCTAAATACCTAAACATTATATCATTAATTTTAAGGTCTTGATTTTTCTTAATAGTTGTTATTAAATATGTTTCTCTACTCTCCTCATCATCTTTTTCGTGTACTTCACCTAAACGTTCTAAACTAATTTTAGCATCTTGTACCGATTGAATAAAACCAACTAATTGCATAATGGGACCATTTAATTGCCCTATTATATATTGAATAGAAAGCATCATCCCTAAAGTAATAGAACCTTCTATAACCAATAAAGCAGAAGTAAATGTGATAATTATGTTTTTAGCTTCATTAATAAAAGATGATCCAACACTCTGGGTTTGCTCTAATGCTAAGCTTTGCATAGACACCTTAAAGAGTCTGGCTTGTACAAATTCCCATTTCCAACGCTTTTGTTTTTCGGCATTATTCATTTTAATTTCTTGCATACCGTTAATAAGCTCTATAACGGTACTTTGTTCTTGACTCATTTGAGTAAAACGCTTATAGTCGAGATCTTTTCGCCGCTTTAAGAAAAATAATATCCAAATAGTGTAAATGGTACTTCCAATAGCAAAAATAAAAAAGATGGATGGGCTATAATAAATAAGAACAGCTCCAAACACAAACAAATTAAACATAGAAAACAAGGTATTTAGTGTAGACCCTGTTAAGAGACTTTCTATACGACTATGGTCATTGATGCGTTGCATAATATCTCCAGTCATTCTGGTATCAAAATAAGCAATGGGCAGGTTCATGAGTTTTATAAAAAAATCAGACACCAACGAAATATTAATTCTTGTGCTTAAGTGCAATAAAATCCAGCTTCTAAAGACCCCCACACTTGTAGTACCAAAAAACAACATGATTTGAGCAATGAGCACCATATAGATAAAATTAATATCCTGGTTTTGTATCCCTACATCTACTATACTTTGGGTTAAAAATGGAAATATTAGTTGCAACATACTCCCTACCAATAAACCAATAACTAACTGTAGTAGTAATCCTTTATGTTTAAATAGATATTGAAATAAAAATCGAAATGATTTTTTATCAACCTCTTCCCAATTATGTTGTTTAAATTTTGGAGTGATTTCCAAAAGCAAAGTAATTCCTTCTTTTGTATTTTCTGTGGCATTGTTCCCTATCCATGATTTTATAAACTCTTCTTTAGTATAAGAAACAAGTCCATAAGAAGGGTCGGAAATATAAACCATATCCTTTTTTATTTTATACACCACCACAAAATGGTTTTTATTCCAGTGTACTATAAGGGGTAAAGGCGCCTCTTTTAGCTTATTAAAATCTAGTTTTGCGCCTAGAGATTTAAATCCAATCGCTTCGGCAGCATCGCTTAACTTCAATAAATTACTACCTATTCTTGTGGTTTCAGATAGGTCTCTTATATCTTGTAATGAGATTAATTTACCATAATGTTTAGCAACAATTCGTAAACATGTTGGCCCACAATCTTTTGAATCTGGTTGTTTATAAAAGGGGAAGGTTTTTTTCAATGATTATTGTTTTTTAAAAGGCTATCAATTGTTTTTTGTAAATAATCTTCTTTCATGTTTTTTACAATTATTTTACATTCTTCATCGGCTAGAAGTTTAAATGGTATTTCAAATATGTTGTATTGTTTTGCTAAGTCTCCTTTAAATCCTGTTGTACCAATAACATTTTCCCTAATCCCCCTACTTTAATAGCCTTCAACCAACTTTCACGACTCTTCCCAAGGTTTGTGTCTATTCTTCGCGAAAGAATATTGTTCTTAGCCCGAAGTAACCCTCCTTAAACTTTATTATTTTATATCATCAATAATTCTTTGAAAAACTATACTATTAGATGGTCTAGGTGCATTATTCAACACAATCTGATTCTGTCTATTAAAAATAAGATATCTAGGAATCCAACTGATTTTTAACGACTTAGCCAACACAGATTTTTTACCATTTAAGACTAAATACTGATTTCTAACATTTAAAAACTCTTTTAGTTGTTCTGATTTTTTTAACCATTTATCTTTTTCTTCATCTATAGATAAATAAATCCATTCTACATTATTTTCTATAGAAAGTTTATCTCTAAACGATTTCACTTCTTGTATTTCCTTTACACATGGGGGGCACCAACTTGCCCAAAAATCTATTACTCTAATCCTTTTATTAGAGCGATTAAAAACCTCCTTTAAAGTTAAGGTATCTCCATATTTATTTAATAATTTAGTACTTAAAGCGCTCTCAGATAATTTGAAGTTAAAAGCATTCAAGTCTTCTTTTATTTCAGTCATGTACATTTTGGAAATTCTATCAAACTTACCTTCATATTCATCAATTAACGAAATCATAAATTTGGCATTTTCAATATCATAACCAAATCCTTTAATATGATAATCTATAATCATTCCTGATATAGCATAGTTATGCAATTCTTTGTCTATATTTTTTTCGATAAATCTTTTTTCTGCTAAAAATTTTTCTTTAGAATAATCGATATGTTTAGAGTTTTCAAAATAGTTCCTTATGTAAAGATTTAGATTTTCTCTAAAAAATTTATTATTTAGCAAATCTGGTCTATTAAAATCATTTAACGAAATATCAATAAAATATTCGTTTAAATCGAAAAAAGTTTCATTATAACCAAATTCTTTAGCAACTAAAGAATTAAACCCATCTAATTTAGGATAATATAGGCTATCATTAATCTCATTTAATCGTGTAAACTTTGACCTAGGATTCATTAGTTCATATAAATATTCTTGTTTTAGATCATCTTTTACAAAATCAATAAAACTAGAAGAAATTATCTGGTTATCTTGAATATATCCGTTCAAAAAAGCTATCTTTTTTGAATAAATTGATTCAACTCCTTTCTTATAGTCAAAAAGATTAGAATTATAAGCATTATATTTATAAGAGGGGCATTTTTCATATAATTCAATATAGAAATTATTAACTATAGCATTCGCTCCTAAAAATTTAAGTCTTCCATTTTTTATTTCGAAGTTAATAGTATCTCCAGATCTTAAAAATAGTTTTGTTATATAATATTTAGCCTTGCTATTAGCAGTAAACTCCATTAATCGCGGTTTTTTTATATTATTCAACAATAAGAAGACTGAATCATTATGCCTTTGGTATATATCTCCTTCATTTTTCCCAAAGTAATAAGTCATATCAATGATATTTATATAGTCTAAAGCTTCAAGATCATCAGACTTTCCAAAAATTACAACTTGATTACTTTTGTTTCTATATTCTTCTTTTATTTTATAATTTTGCTTGACTTTATTTTTTTCATTTGACTTAGAACACCCAATGATTACAATAAAAACTATTAAAATATATTTGACTTTTTTGTTCATACCATCTTAACTATTGTTTAATTATACAATTAGAAAGAAGCCGATAAAATATATTTTATGATATAACTATCGACTTCTTTAGGGTTTAAATTCCCGTACAAATATAATTACCATTACATCTCAAACTGCACCAAGAACAGTTTGGATGATAGACACCTGGATCATTCCAACCAAGACATCTACAAAAAGCATCCCCACCATCAGGCATACACGTATCATTTACACAAGATCCTACAAAACAATCAATGTCATGAAAGCATTCTTCTCCATAACCCCCACTAATTTTACGCTGTTGGTCCCTGTTTAAAACCTCAGCGTTACTTAAACTAAATTTTATTTTTTTCATTTTTAAAAATTTAATAAATTATATTTGCCTCGAACAGTTTAAGACACTCAAGGTTTGTGTCTATTCTTCGCGAAAGAATATTGTTCTTAGCCCAAAGCACTTGTTTTGGGCTTTTTGTTTTAATCAAATACGTCCTTTAAATCATCTACAGTATACTCTTCAGGGAGTTCATACCCATTGATAAATATGGTTGGTGTATATGTTATATTTTCAACATCGCACCAAGTACTCATAGCTTTTATTTTGTAGTACTGTTTTTCTAGTTCTCCGTTCATAGGATATTTGTTTGCAAATACCTCATAATCCTTTTGCTCAGCATGATACCAATCATCTAAAGCTTGTTGTGTTTTCTTTATATCACCCTGAGCTTCAATAGCTAAAAAATGACTAACTGGTTTTGCATTTGCATCCTTACCATCTGCTTTAGCTGTAAATAGTATTTGCAAATTTATTTTGCCAGTATTTACCAAATCTTCGAGTGCTGGATGGACCTTAGCACAAGGTCCACAATAGGGGTTACATACTTTTACAACATGGTATTTAGCGCTTTCATTAATTATAGATATACCTAAACCTTTCGGATTAGTAGTCATTTTTCTAGATTTAACCAATAAGCCTTCTAATACATCAGGATTGTGCTTTATTTTTTTAAGCCCTCTTTTGTAAACATTTGTTTCTTTTTCTTGCTCTAATAATGGTTTTAGTAATTTCCATATTAAAATAGGAAGTAGAACCAAAGCAAATAGCAAAGGAAGTTTTTCAATTGCTAGTGTGCTTTGATAGTAATTGCCAGAAAACATAATTGTAATTTCTACTACCAATACTGCTTGTATAATAATACAGAATTTACACCACTGCTTGATAATAAATGCTTGATAATAAACAGAAACTAAAACAATTGGTAATGTTAAAAAACTTGATAGGCTTAAAACTGATAATGCCGATAATGAGAAACCACTAACAACTAAAAATATAAATGTTGCAAAAAAATAAGAAAACCCTATAATGCTTAAACTCAAAGTACCACTAAATATCTTTGCATATTTAGAATTTAATACGGCATTACAATTTACTTTTCCACTACCACCTGAACAAAAACTTTGTAATGTTGGGTTGTGTTTATCCACATCAAACCAAAGCAACAAGACCCCAACTATAAGACCAATAAGTTTTAAAACAGTAAAAACAATAACAGAAACAGTAGATGAGATATTAGTTGTTATTTCGGAATTTAAAAATGTAATTCCAATCCAACTTAACAACAAGACAGAAATACTACCTTTTAATATATTAAGCGTACGTTTAGACTTCAGTTTCTCTTCTATATTAATTTCTTTAGATTCCTTTGATGCTTCTGCCAAAAGACAAACTCCTGTCCATTTCTTTAAAAAATATTCTTTAGATAATGTTACTAGTTTACTTTTGTCATCATAATACAACACCTTATCTTCAAGCACTTTATGTAGTACAAAAAACAAAGGTGTTCTATCAACCTTTAACTGTATAATGCAAGGCAATGGTATTTCTGTAAGTTTTCCGGCATCTATTTTTACTGCTAGAGTTTCTATATTATATTTCTCTAAAGTATCTGAGATTGATAATAAACTAGGATAGTCAGCATGTGATATAATTGTGTCTTTTAAATACTTTGAAGTATTAGCAATGCCATATGCATTTAGAAGACTCTTGGTAACTTGTATACAATTATCCATAAGTAGGAATTAAGTATTAAAATTAATAATCAAGTAAACAGGGACTTAAATGTAAGAAATTTATCTGTAAGTTTTTATTTTCAAAATGTTAAATTATTATTAAGCCTATTGTCCTTTAGGTAATATTAGTACTTTTATTAAATTATGATCTATTAATGTGATTGAATAATTGTCATTGCTGTTATCTTAGACAAGATTTTGTTTTTAAATCCATCGAAAGATTTAGTGTAATTCCTTCGAATTATAAATTGATCATATGGTTGGGAAAATAATGTTTCAATACGTTTTCTGGGTTTCTTGAAAACATTAAGGTTGTTCTTTATAATTATGTTGGTTGACTCTCATAGGTATTTCAAGCTTAATATTATGACTTTCAAATAAGTCTAGCTTATATTCTGCTAATAAACAACCTCTATCCCCAAGTAATATACAATCCCTGAGTTGATATTGCATATCTTTCAAGTGGTTGATACCATGTACACTAGTAGGACTAATATTCAAGCTCTCAATGGCACCTTACTCAGAACAAACAGTATGAAGTTTATAACCATAATAATGAGCCGATTGACTAGCACATTAACCTTTACCAAATCCAACTAAAATCAAAAACAATATCTTAAAAAGAGATTCCTGGTAAGACATATCTCTTTATTCAACACAAACGTCAGTAAAATCTGTTAATTATCCCAAAATAATTGTATTTTTACTCTCCCTATCTATAAGAACTAATGAACAAAATAATTGCAATCGCTAATCAAAAAGGTGGCGTTGGTAAAACTACTACGTCTATAAATCTGGCAGATGCATTAGGTATTCTTGAGAAAAAAGTACTTTTAATAGATTTAGATCCTCAAGCTAATGCTACTTCTGGTGTTGGCCTTGTTCCTTCTAATATTAGGTATAGTAGCTTAAGCTTCTTTACAAATACATTTAAAGCTCAAAACAATATTATAAAACCTGAATTTGCACATTTTGATTTTATACCTTCCAACATACGTCTAGCATCTATAGAAATAAATAAATCGAAATCTGTTGATTTATTTATGTTAAAAACCGCACTTTCCAGTATTATAGAAAATTATGAGTACATCATAATAGACTGCTCACCTTCATTTGGGTTGTTAACCCTTAACGCCTTAACTGCATGCCATTCGGTAATTATACCTGTACAATGCGAATTCTACGCCTTAGAAGGTTTAAGTAAACTACTTGTTACTATAAAAAGTATCAAGAAATCATCTAATCCAGATATTGATATTGAAGGTTTATTAATTACTATGTTTGATTCAAGAACAAGTCTATCAAATCAATTACGGGTAGAATTAACTAAACATTTTAAGTCCATGGTTTTTAATACAGCTATACGAAGAAATGTCAAGCTAAGAGAAGCTCCTAGTTATGGCTTAAGTATCATAAAGTACAATCCAGATAGCGTTGGTTCTAAAAATTATCTAAATTTAGGTTCAGAATTAATCAGCAAAAATAAAATAACAGCTACAGATCCGGAACTTGAAAAAGATCTATCTAAAATCTTAACACATGATACAGAAGATGTAGATTATATAATAAAAGGCCATACAACCACTAATGACAAAAAAGAAGAAGATTATAGCCACTTAATAGGCTTAAAAAGAGACGAAATAGATAATGTATTGGGGTTTTCTTATAATGACATCCATTCAGATGTATGGATGTACAGAACTAGTACCTCATTTAGTTTAATAAAAAAAAATTACTTATACTTATATTTTGAAAACGAAAAAGTTACAGAATATAAACTCACAACATTTAAAATAAACAAGGTTCAGTAGTTATCATTAAAAATAAATTAATACCAGTTTTTTTATCAAAAATCATTACCTTTCGCTCATATTTTCTTATACAAAAAGCTTATATAAAATATAACAAAACCAAATCATTTCATGGGTAAAATTATTGCAATTGCTAATCAAAAAGGAGGTGTTGGTAAAACAACGACATCTATAAATTTAGCTGCTTCATTAGGAGTTCTGGAAAAAAAAGTATTATTAATAGATGCTGACCCTCAGGCAAACGCAACTTCAGGAATAGGAATAGACATAGAATCTATAGAAATAGGAACCTACCAACTTTTAGAGCATTCTAATTCGGTTAGAGAGACTATAATGAAAACGGAGTCGCCTAACCTAGATATTATTCCTGCGCATATAGATTTGGTTGCTATTGAAATAGAGCTTGTTGATAAGGATGCTCGTGAATATATGTTAAAAAAGGCTTTAGCTGATATTAAAAACGATTACGATTACATTTTAATTGATTGTGCACCGTCTTTAGGCTTACTAACATTAAACGCTTTAACTGCAGCTGATGCCGTTGTCATACCAATACAATGTGAATATTTTGCATTAGAAGGATTAGGAAAATTATTAAATACCATAAAAAGTGTTCAAAAAATTCATAATCCAGAACTTGATATTGAAGGGTTACTGTTAACCATGTACGATGCCCGATTAAGACTGTCTAATCAAGTGGTTGAAGAAGTCCAAAAGCATTTTAATAATATGGTATTTCAAACCATTATTCAACGTAATGTACGCTTAAGTGAAGCACCTAGTTACGGAGAAACCATAATTAATTATGATGCTAGTAGCAAAGGTGCCAACAATTACTTAAGTTTGGCAAAAGAAATTATCAATAAAAATCCCTAAGTAATATGGCTAAGGCAACAAAAAAACAAGCTTTAGGAAGAGGTTTATCTGCATTATTAAAAGACCCTGAAAACGATATTCAATCGGTTCAGGATAAAAATGCTGATAAAGTTATTGGGAATATAGTTGAATTAGATATTGACTCTATTGAAGTTAATCCTTTTCAGCCACGTACTAATTTTAGTGAAGAATCATTACGTGAATTAGCATCTTCTATAAAAGAATTAGGGATCATTCAGCCGATAACAGTTAGGAAATTAGATTTTAATAACTATCAGCTAGTTTCTGGGGAACGTCGTTTTAGAGCTTCTAAATCAATAGGTTTAAAAACTATTCCTGCCTATATTAGAATTGCCAATGACCAAGAGTCGTTAGAAATGGCATTGGTTGAAAACATTCAACGTCAAGACTTAGATCCTATTGAGATTGCCTTATCATATCAGCGTTTAATTGATGAAATTAATTTAACGCAAGAGCAAATGAGTGAGCGTGTAGGAAAGAAACGTTCTACCATTGCAAATTATCTGCGCTTATTAAAACTTGATCCAATTATTCAAACGGGAATGCGTGATGGTTTCATTTCTATGGGACATGGACGCGCAATCATTAACATTGAAGACACAACCGTTCAATTGGATATTTATGAAAAAATACTATCCAATAAACTTTCTGTTAGAGAAACTGAAAACCTGGTTCGTAACTTTAATGACACTCAAGAAGTAAACGTTGTTCCTAAAAAAGAACAGACTCAAGACACCCCTAAATTCATAAAAAAAGGTATTAGCACATTTTCTGAATACTTTGGACATAAAATTGACGTTAAAGTTTCTAAAAATGGAAAAGGAAAAATTACGATTCCATTCCATTCGGAAGAAGATTTTAATCGTATTAAAAAACTAATTGACAGTGCCAAGTAAATTTCTTATAGCTAGCATTTTTGCATTTTTATTTTGTTTTTCAACAATAGCACAAGAAAAAGAAAAGAAAAGAAAAAAACTTCCGAAAGAAGTCGTTATAGATTCTATTATAGAAGTTAAAAATCCTATCAACCCCTTATCTCCAGCCAAAGCGGCATTCTATTCAGCGATATTACCTGGGTTGGGACAAGCCTACAATAAGAAGTACTGGAAAATTCCATTAGTTTATGGTGCTATTGGTACAGGTATTTATTTTTATGTAAGAAATAACAAAGAGTATAATAGATATAGAGATGCTTACAAGAGAAGATTAGCCGGTTTTGAAGATGATGAATTTTATTTCTCTAATGGTGTACGGTTATCACAACCAAGAGTTACTACAGAAAGTTTAGAACGAGGTCAAAAGTTTTTTAGAAAAAACAAAGAAATCGCACTTCTAGTAACGGTTGGTCTCTATGCTTTAAATATAATTGACGCTAATGTTGATGCCCATTTATTACAATACAATGTAGATGAAAGGCTATCATTGGCACCGCATTACAGATTTAACGAATTTGATGCAACTAGCAATCTTGGATTAACTTTAAATTTTAAATTTTAAATGAATATAGCTTTACTTGGTTACGGAAAAATGGGAAAAACCATTGAACAGATTGCCATCAAGCGAGGACATAATATTATATTAACTGTCGACAAAGACGATAAAGATTATGATATTACAAAAGCAGATGTGGCCATAGACTTTAGTATTCCAACGGTAGCATTTGGTAATATATCTAACTGTATAAACAATCAAGTACCAGTTATTTCCGGAACAACGGGTTGGTTAGATAATTACGATAAAGCCGTAGCTTTATGTAAAGAAAAAAAAGGGGCTTTCATTTATGCTTCAAATTATAGTTTAGGAGTTAACATTTTTTTCGAGCTTAATAAAACGCTTGCTAAAATGATGAGTACCCTTAAACAATACAATGTTAGTATGGAAGAAATTCACCATACACAAAAACTAGACGCACCTAGTGGCACAGCCATTTCTCTGGCAAACGATATTATTTCGCAACATACTAGTTATGATAAGTGGAAATTAGATGAAAGTGATGCAACGACCATCCCTATAGTTGCAAAGCGCATTGAAGATGTTCCTGGAACTCATTCAGTTAATTACGAAAGCGAAGTAGACACTATTTCTATAGAACATATAGCGCATACAAGACAAGGATTTGCTTTAGGTGCGGTAATTGCAGCAGAATGGATCGCAGGTAAAACTGGTGTATTCACAATGAATAATGTGTTAAATATTGGTTAATACTTAATAAATCTGTAACAGCGCTAATAGATTTGACTACTAACAAAAAATTAAAATTTTAAGATTATGACACTTACGCAATGGTTTATATTCATATTGATTATTCAAGTAATTCATGGCTTAGGTACTTGGAAACTATATGTAAAAGCAGGTAAACAAGCTTGGGAAGCTTTTGTACCCGTTTATAATGGCGTAGTTTTAATGAAAATCATAAATCGCCCTTGGTGGTGGGTTATCTTATTATTTTTACCAATAGTAAACCTTATCATGTTTCCTGTTGTATGGGTAGAAACTGCGAGAAGTTTTGGTAAAAACATGCCCATAGACACCTTTTTAGCCGTTGCAACACTAGGCCTTTATAATTATTATTTAAATTATATGGCAGATGTTAGTTATGTTGAGGACAGAAGCCTTCAGCCTAAAACATCAAGAGAAGATTGGGTAAGTTCCATTTTGTTCGCCATCGTTGCGGCTACAATTGTGCACACATATTTTATACAACCTTTTACAATACCATCATCATCATTAGAAAAATCTTTATTAGTTGGCGATTTCCTTTTTGTAAGCAAATTTCATTATGGAGCCAGAATACCTATGACAACCGTAGCAGCGCCTATGGTACATGATACTATTCCAAAATTAGGAACAAAATCATACCTATTCAATGATAACTTTGAAGAAAGAAAAACCTCATGGACAAATAAATTACAGTTACCATATTTAAGATTGCCAGGATTTGAAAAGATTGACAGAAATGAAATAGTCGTTTTTAACCAACCAGCAGATACATTACTGGATATGAATGACTTTCATCCAGACAGAAACTACTATAAACCCATTGATAAAAAAACCAACTTAGTAAAGCGTTGCGTTGCCATTGCTGGTGATTCATTAGAAGTTAGAAATGGCTATGTATACATAAATGGTAAACAAAATGTATTACCAGATAGAGCACATTTACAATTTAGTTATCACGTACAACCAAAAACAAGTCAATTTAATCCAAAATACCTTAAAGATCGTTATGATATAACGGACGGTTTTGGAATCATAAATCAACAAAATACGTACTACTTTTCAGCAATCTCAGATGAAGCTTTGGCTAAGTTTAAGAATCATCCCAATGTTGCAAGTATTACACCAAATAAACGAGAAAAAGGCGTAAGAGATCCTAATATTTTTCCACATGACCCCAATTACAAGTGGAATGTTGATTTCTTTGGTCCTTTGTACATCCCTGAAGAAGGAAAAACAATCGATATAAACTTAGAAGTTTTACCATTATACAAACGGGTCATTACCGAATACGAAGGCAATACATTACGAGTAGAAGGAAATCAGATTTTTATAAACGGAGAAGTTGCAAACACCTATACTTTTAAGCAAAACTACTACTGGATGATGGGTGATAACCGTCATAACTCTATTGATGCACGTGCTTGGGGCTTTGTTCCTTTTGACCATGTTGTTGGTAAACCTGTATTTATTTGGATGAGTTGGGATGGTTTAAAAAATCCACGCTGGGAACGTTTCTTTACAACTGTAAGTGGAAGCGGCAAGGCAACCTCTTTCCTTATTCCATTTCTTGTTTTATTATTTGGATGGATTGGATTTAGCAAATGGCGAGCACGTAAAAAAGCGAATAGTTAAATTGGTCATTCCTGTGAAGGCAAGAATCCAATAATAAAATAATGAAGTTTCAATTTGTAAGATTCCTGCTGTAGTTCTTGAGAATAGACAAAAGGCAGGAATGACAAGTCACTATGGACATAATTATACATCCGACATACTTCCCAGATATCGCTCACTTTGTAGCATTCGTAAAAGCAAAAGTAATCGTATTTGAAACCGATGATAATTTTCTAAAACAAACCTATCGAAATCGTACACATATTTATGGAGCTAATGGTAAACTTACCTTAAACATTCCTGTAATCCATTCTCAAAAAAATCGTCAAAAATATCGTGATGTAAAAATTTTTAATGAAGAAAAATGGCAAAGTCTACATTGGAAATCATTACTTTCTGCATATAGAACATCCCCTTTTTTTGAATATTACGAAGACGAGCTTCAACCATTATTTAATATTAAAGCGGACTTTATTCTAGATTTTAACCTTAAATGTCTTGAAGTAGTTTGCGATTGTTTGCAATTGGAATTAAATACTTCTAAATCTGAAATTTTCCAAAAAACAGTTAAAGATAAAACAGACTTTAGGAATTTAGTAAATGCAAAAAAAGAGCCCTATCAAAATTTTGACATCTATACTCAAGTATTTAGTAATAAACATGGTTTTATATCTAACCTAAGTATTTTAGATTTGCTCTTTAATGAAGGCCCAAATGCCCTAAACTATTTAGAATCTCAAACCATAATAACACCATAAATGCTGCAAACTACGGTTCATTATGGATGTCATATTTTAATTCCTTTAGCAGTAGCCTTAATTTGGTATAAACCCTATTGGAAACTAGCCTTTTTTATTATGTTTTCTGGAATGTCTATCGATTTAGACCACTTACTTGCCAATCCTGTTTTTGATCCTAATAGATGTAGTATTAATTTTCATCCACTCCACTCCTATTATGCCATGGCAGTGTATCTTATCCTTTTACTTCCGAAGAAAACACGTTTAATTGGCTTAGGCTTAGTTATACATATCATAGCAGATATAGTGGATTGTTCGTTTATGTAAAAGAGTAGTTGCACAAAGGGTCGTAGAGGTTATACTAAGATAAATACAATTTAAGATGATTATAAGATTGATTTAAGGTGATCGTTAATAAATGACCATCAGGCAAGCCCCAAAACTATCTAAATACTAAGATTGTGACTATTTACTGTTTACCTAAACTAAGTGTTGTCATAATAGGGTAATGATCTGAATAATGCGCGTTAAAAGTCTTAAAACCATTTACGGAAAATGCATTATCTGCGAAAATAAAATCAATTCTTATAGGGAAAAATCTAAAATCATAAGTACGTCCAAATCCATTACCAGCTTCTTTAAACGTATCATTTAAATCGCTTTTAATTTTCCTATACACATAAGAGAATGTTGTATTATTAAAATCACCACAAATAATCATCTTATACTTGCATTGCTTTTTATGCAATAAAAATAACTCCGTTTGAAATTGTTGCATCTTAAAAGTGGCTCCAATACGATTAAAAAGGCGTTCGGAATCTTCATTCTTAAGGGTTTCAACATTAGTATTTATTCGCAACGATTCTAAATGGATATTATAAACCCTAATGGTATCATTTCCTTTAAGAATATCGGCAAAAATAGCATTGTTAGCTGTGTCCGGGAACTCAATCGAACCAGAATTCACAATAGGGTATTGCGAGAAAATAGCTTGCCCATATTTTGTTTTGTTCCCAGAAAGCTTTTCATATTTATGCTTAAAAAAAGAAAGATCAATATTTTTATGAGGATGATACTCTTGAATACTTAAAATATCTGGATTTTGTGTCTTAATAAAATCGACAATTTTGTTTTCAATACGTTTTTCAGGAATCCAATTATAGAGATTAAATAGCCTAACATTGTAATTCATCACTCTTATATTATTCGGACTTTCTATAGTTTTTGAAGAAGAAAACTTATATAAAGAGCCGAAAGAAATATACCCGACACAAAGGACAAATAATGATAATATTAATTGCTTTTTAAGCTTTATTAACCAATACAAAAAGAATAATACATTAATTAGTATTAAAAGTGAAACACCCAAATTTAGTACTGATAATATAGAAAATGTCTTTGGTGGTAAAAAAGGTAAGGCAAATGAAAATAGCAGCAAAACAGCCACAATTACATTTATGAAATAAATAATTTTATTAATAAAACTTAGTTTCTTCATATTATCACTCGAAGACCATCAATCAATGAACAAAATTATATTTTGAATTTATCCATTCGTTTTATTAGAAAACAAATAAAACTTCCGATAAATTAATTTTGTTCTAGATTAAGCTAATCAATTGAACCCCTCTTAAATATTAAAACTCTAAAATCTGAAGCATTTAACTACTGGGAAGATAAAACATAAATATTTTCTTACTAAAATTTTTCGATAAACGAATGAATTCCCCCATTAAACCCATGATTATTTATTGCCCTTCTATCCGATAAAGCTATTTTCCAGCTCTAAATAAAAATTCCTTTTCCTCGGCAGTTAAACTATCATAACCACTTTTACTTATCTTATCTAGAATAACGTCTATTTTCTTCTGATTATTAAACTCTTTAAAATCAGCTTTAGTATATCCTCCAACCTTCGATTTATTTTTGTGAACCGTTTTTAAAGGTCCTTTTTTCGATGATTTAAAAAACCCAAAAATCATATCTACTAAGCCTTCAAAACCTCTGCCTATATCATTACCCTTTAATAATTGTTTTGCATAAAAATACCCCAGTAAAACACCTCCAAGGTGTGCTAAATACCCCCCTGGGTTCCCCTCTAAAGGGTTATTAATCCCAGAAAATAATCCAATGACATCAATAATTACAATAGCTAAGCCTACATACCAGAGTTTTAAATTAAATGTAAAAAAGCGAATCTCTTGATTGGGCATATATGCGCAAAGAAAAATCAATAAAGCTCTAATTGCAGCTGAAGCACCTATTAGTTGTGAGTTAGCTTGAAACACATTAGAAAACATTGTATAGCATAACATATACAATAAACCTCCTGACATAGCACCTAAAAAATAAACATTAAGTGCCATTTTGGGGCTAAATAGATTTAAAAGCATACGTCCTATAAAATACAACCAAAGCATGTTAAAAAAAAGATGCCAAAAATCGTAATGTGAGAAAGCGTAGGTTATAATGGTCCAGAACTTTACTATAAAATCAGAAAAATCACTTGGTAACTCCAACCAATTTAAACTAGTTCCCTCAGGAAGGTTTAAAGTTTTAGTAAGTATATAACCTGTTACAAAAATTATGGTGTTAACAACTATAATTTTTTCTAGAACATTAAGCCTAGACAATTTGTCTTTTATGTCTTGAGAGAGCGACGTCATTAATTCCAACGATTTCTATTAAACTGTGTTTTTTTCCAATACCACATAATTAAAAAACCTGTTATAGCGCCACCTACGTGTGCAAAATGAGCAATATTTCCATATCCAAAAATTGATTGCCCTCTTATACCTGAAATCAAATCAATTAAAATAATTCCAGGAATAAAATATTTTGCCTTAATAGGAATTGGCAAAAATATCATCATAAGTTCTGCATTAGGATTCATCATACCAAAAGCGGCCATAATCCCCATAAGGCAACCAGAAGCTCCAACCATAGGGGTATAATAAGCATCTTGAAAAGCTTTTAATTGATCCACAGAAATAACATCTGCCAAATTGGTTGCTAATAAATTCTTATTAGCACTCAAAGCATTCATAATCTCCGAATGAGGAAAACCAGCCTCAGTTATTAGATTCAATCCTGAATTAAATTCATAATAGGAATACCCTGTTTGCATGGCTACAGCACCTAACCCTGCAGAAATATAAATAAATAAAAAACGTTTGGAGCCCAAAACTTGCTCCACTGGCGTACCAAACATCCATAAACCAAACATATTAAAAAGAATATGTGTAGGACTACCATGCATAAACATATGTGTTATTATTTGCCAAGGCTGAAATACCTCATTCTTAGGGAAATGCATAGCAAACCAATCGTAAAACAAAACACCTTCTCCTATAGCTAAAGTACCGATAAACATAATCACATTAATGATTAATAGGTGTTTAACCGTTTCTGAAATCCTCATCATAATCTATAAAAATTTTTTATCCAATTCATCAACGCTTAATGTAATAAATGTTGACCTGTTAGTAGGCGAAATGTTTGGTTCTTTACAAGCAAACAGTTTATTTACCAAATGTTCCTGTTCATCTTTCTGTAGCGATTGCCCTGTTTTAATAGCCAAACTTTTAGCCATAGACTTGGCTAATAAATCGGTAGCACTAAAATTACTATCCGGCACTTCATTTTCTACATCGCTAATTAATTGTTCTAAAATAATGGACACTTCGCTTTCAGGAACCGAAACTGGAACACCTGTTATTTCAAGAGATTCATCATTAAAGTTAGAAAATACAAACCCTGTATTTTCTAAATCATCTTTTAATTGCTTTACAATTGTAATTTCCTGTGTTGAAAAATGTAGCTGAAGTGGAAATAATAATTGCTGACTCACTGCTTCTTTAACTGTCATATTCTTTAGAAGCTCTTCATATAAAATACGTTGATGAGCCCGATGCTGATCTATAACCAACATCCCCGATTTAATAGTACTAACAATATATTTATTATGAAGTTGATAGGTTGTATTAGCTTGCTCTATTTGCTTTTCATCATCAAAAATAGAAGGTGTAGATTCTTCACTTTCAAAATGCACTTCACTAAAATCCTGATGCGTTTTTGTGCCTTTAGATTCTAACCCAACATATAAATTTTCCCAACTTGCAGCAGGTTCTTTTTTATAAGCAGTAGTTGTTCTAGATTTTGTTTCTTCCTGAAACGGATTAAAACTACGATCTACCTCAACTTTAGGAGCCTTCGTTTCACTACTTTTATAATCATACGGCGTATCAAGATTAGGGTCACGTTCAAAATCCAAAACAGGCGCTATATTAAATTGCCCCAAACTATGCTTTACTGCAGAACGCAACAAGGCATACAAAGTATGCTCGTCATCAAACTTAATTTCTGTTTTAGTTGGATGTATATTAATATCGATAGTTTGCGGGTCTACATCTAAATTTAAAAAATAGCTTGGATGTGTCCCACTTTTTAATAACCCATCAAATGCAGAAGCAATAGCATGATTTAAATAGGCACTTTTAATAAAGCGATTGTTTACGAAAAAATACTGTTCGCCTCTTGTTTTCTTAGCAAATTCAGGTTTACCAACAAATCCTGAAATTTTTAAAACCTCGGTATCTTCTTCTACAGGGACTAGTTTTTCATTCGTTTTATTCCCAAAAATATTTACAATACGCTGTCTGTAATTACTAATTGGCAAATTAAAAGATTCGCTTCCATTGTTATATAAGACAAAACTAATATTGGGATGTGCTAAAGCCACACGGTGAAATTCATCAATAACATGGCGTAATTCAACGGTATTCGACTTTAAAAAATTACGTCGTGCTGGAATATTAAAGAAAAGATTTTTTACAGAAATAGATGTCCCTTTTGGCGTTACTACAACCTCTTGGGATGCTACATTACTACCTTCAATCACAATGGCAGTTCCTACATCATCTTGCTCTTGCTTTGTTTTTAATTCTACATGTGCAATGGCCGCTATACTCGCCAAAGCCTCTCCACGAAACCCTTTTGTATGCAATTGAAATAAATCATCAGCACTGCGAATTTTAGAGGTAGCATGACGCTCGAAACTTAACCGGGCATCCGTAACACTCATCCCTTTACCATCATCAATAACTTGAATTAATGTTTTTCCCGCATCCTTTACTATAAGTTTAATAGTTGAAGCTCCCGCATCAATAGCGTTTTCTAACAACTCTTTTACAACCGATGCCGGACGTTGTACGACCTCTCCTGCTGCTATTTGATTAGCTACATGATCGGGTAAAAGCTGGATAATGTCTGCCATGTATTACTTTGAAAAGAATATAGATAAATCGAAATCGATAATAAAAAGAAATATTAAAACAAGAATACCAACAATTATTAAAACACGTCTGTTAACTTCTCTGTCCGGATTATTTTTTAAATCATCTAAAGCATTATTAAATTTTGCTTTTAAACCCTTATTACTACCAACGGTCGTCCTATGCTCATCAAACTTATGCTTAATTTCAAAAGGATTCCCTTCTCCTTTATCATCAAAATAACGCGGTGTATAACTAAACTTTTTGTTTTTCCGTAATTTTAAAATTCCCATGATTTCTAAGCTTTAAGGTTACATGTATTTTTTCTCTAATAAATACATACAAAGCAATAATAATACCAAAACTAAAATTAAAGTTTTTACAGGCAAAGCACCTTTAACACGAACATTATTGCCTCTTTGTCTCCGCCATTTGGAAGTAAAATCTTTAGAATCAAAATTATCATCCAAATCTACATCTGTTTGATTTTCTTCAGAAAATCTAGGCTTATATTTAAAGGTTTTATTTTTACGTTGTTTAAACAAAATCTATAATGATCTTTAATTCAAAAATACTTAAAAATAGGGAAAAAACAGGGGTTTAGCTGTCAAAAATTGTTAACATATTCCTTTTGGGAAGTTTTAAAAAATATAAATTACTAGTGGTGAAGATTTGAGGCTGTTGCTTGTTATTAAACAGAGATACACTGAGGTTCACAGAGAAAAGGATAGGATCCCATGTTTTAAGTTAACTAGAAACAAGTTTTTTCTTGGTTCTAATAGCGGAGAAGTTGGGGCTTTGTCTTGCCATGAAAGGGAGCACTGCTAACTGATACTGAATACTGATGTGTTTTTAAGGAATTATTTTAATGAGAGACATAGAGGTTTTTCTCGCCAAGACGCTGAGGCGCAAAGGGAATACTGTTAACTACCACTGAATACTGAACTAACTAGCTATTCTTACGCAGTTCTGCCATTTTAATGGCAGCAACAGCAGCTTCGGTACCTTTATTACCATGTTTCCCGCCTGAGCGCTCTATGGCTTGCTGCATATTATTATCTGTAAGGACACAGAATATTACAGGCGTTTCTCTGGTTACATTTAAGTCTTTTATACCTTGAGATACCGCTTCACAAACAAAATCGAAATGTTTTGTTTCTCCTTGTATAACACTACCAATGGCTATAACTGCATTTACCATTTGCTCTTGCATTTTTTTACAGCCATAAATAAGTTCAAAACTGCCTGGCACATCCCATCTAATAATATTATTTGGAGAGACACCATTTTCTATTAAAGTATTATAAGCACCTTCATAAAGCCCTTCTGTCACCGTGTCATTCCACTCAGAAACAACAATCCCAAACCGAAATTTATTCGCGTTTGGGATTGTTGTTTTATCGTAATCGGATAAATTTTTATTTACCGTAGCCATATTATTTACCTGCCAATACTTGAGCTTTACCTATAAACACATCTACTTTAGACGCCTCAGTTGAATTAGGGTAATCCTCTTTAATTCCTTTAAAATAAGTCAATGCCTTATCCGCTTTTCCTAAATCCAAAGCAATGGCTCCAGCTTTAAATAAATACATTGGCGTTGTATATTCATTATTACGCATTTCTGCTGCTTGCTCATAATACCCTAAAGCTTCTTCCGGCTGATTTAACTGCACAA